>NZ_JAJSZC010000027.1:20050-51273 GCF_036815105.1 Streptomyces sp. IBSBF 3136 | reverse complement strand
GTGGGTAGGCGGTCAGGTGGAGGGTCGACTCCAGTTCGGCGAGGGTGGGGCGGGCCGACGGGTCCTTGCTCAGCAGGGCGGCGAGGAGGGAGCGCAGCGGGCCCGGGGACGAGGGGAGTTCGGGCTCCTCGTAGAGGACGGCGTGCAGCGTCGCCAGGGTCGTGTCGCGGGAGAACGGGGAGTGGCCCGCCAGCGCCGCGCAGAGGGTCGCTCCCAGGGACCACAGGTCGGACGGCGGGCCCTGGCGCCGGCCGGAGATCCGCTCGGGGGCCATGTAGTCGGGGGAGCCGACGAGCATGCCGACCATGGTGAGGGCCGTGGCGTCCTGGATCGCGGCGATGCCGAAGTCGGTGAGGACCACCCGCCCCGCTCCGGCGGTCCCGGCCTCGACCAGGACGTTCCCCGGTTTGATGTCCCGGTGCAGCACCCCCCGCGCGTGCACCTGGCGCAGCGCCGCCACGAGACCAAGACCGATGCGCGCGGTCTCGCGCGGGACGAGCGGGCCCTCCTCCGCCATGAGCCGCTCCAGCGACCGGCCGGGGACCAGTTCCATGACGATCCAGAGGCGTTCGCCCTCGTCCACCACGTCGTAGACGCGCACCACGTTGGGGTGGTCGATCCGCGCCGTCGCCCGCCCCTCGCGCAGGGTGCGTTCGCGGCGGGTGCGGATGTCCTCGGCGTCGGGTCCGTCGATGCGGATCTCCTTGACCGCGACCAGCCGGTCGAGTATTTCGTCGACGGCCCGCCACACCCGCCCCATTCCCCCCTGGCCGATGCTTTCGACCAGCCGGTAGCGCGCGTTCACCAGGAGCCCCGGAATCCCACCGGCTCCCGGCCCTCCCGCTTTCCCCATAATTCCCGGCAATGCGTCGCACCCCCCTTGTAGACCGCCCGTGATGAAACACAACGGTCACACTTCACGCCGTACCAGCATAGTGCGGGTAAATCTTGTGGTACCTCTTCAAGTACTGCGAATTCAGGCGCAGTCCAGGGGGAAGCAAGGGGGACGAACATGAGTTCTCGGCTCAGGGCGGGCATCACGGGAGCGCTGGTCACGGCATCTTTCTCGGCCGTGTTGGTGCTTTCGTGGACGGCTGCCGCCGATGACCAGGGACCGGGGAGCGAGAAGGGGGGAAAGGTGGTCGACGAGGCACCGGCGGGAGTGCGGCTGCGCACCCTGCTGCCGGAGCGGATCTCGGTCGACAACCGTTCGAAAAGGACGGCGATTACCGCCACGGTGAAGAACGAGGGAACCAAGGACAGCGACGGCGTCCGGCTTTTGGTGGTCGGATTCGACGGACTGCGGATCACAGGCGTTCAGGGCTGCTCGGCGATCGCGGAAAAGAACCTGCCGGAAGGTTCGAACAGCGGTTTCAGTTGCCCGGTCGGCCGGCTCGCGGCCGGGAAGTCCAAGTCGTACGCGGTACGGGCCGGCTACGACCTGCGCAAGTCCGGGAAGATCTGTCTGCCCGTGCAGACGGCGGACGGGAAGAAGACCTTCTGGCAGCAGGGCCCGGTGCCCTTCGGCACGAACAACCCGTCGCCGAACGCCCCGGCGACCCCGCTGCTCCTCGGCACCGACAACAAGCCGGCCGCACCGGGCGGCGACGAGCTGCCGAAGACCGGTGTGGGGCGTGACGTGCTGCCCCTGGGCGCCTCCGGCGCCGCGCTGATCGCGGCCGGCGTGTGGTGGTCCCGGCGCGGGCGGCAGGAGGTCTGACCGAACGCGCGGCGGCCGCACACCCCCGACGCGGAACGTGGGGGTGTGCGGCCGCTGTGCGTCAGGAGCCGGCCGAGGGCGGCCGGGCCCGCCGCGGCGAGGTCCGCGGTGTCCGCTGTGTCAGCGGTTGCGGGCGATCTTCCAGGCGGCGGGCAGCGCACCCATCGCCAGGGCGGCCTTCAGGGCGTCGCCGATGAGGAACGGGGTGAGCCCGGCCGCGATCGCCTGGCCGGCGGACATGCCGGTGGCCAGGGCCAGGTAGGGGACGCCCACGGCGTAGATGACGGCCTCGCCGAGGACCATCGTGCCCGCCATGCGCAGCGGGGAGCGGTCGGCGCCGCGGCGGGCCAACGCGCCCACGAGCGCGGAGGCGAGCAGCATGCCGAGGACGTAGCCGAAGGAGACGGCGCCGTAGCCGGAGCTGCCGCCCGCGAACCACGGCACGCCGACGACACCGGCGACGGCGTAGAGGGCGAGGGAGAGGAAGCCGCGGCGGGCGCCGAGCGCGGTGCCGACGAGCAGCGCGGCGAAGGTCTGGCCGGTCACCGGGACCGGGGAGCCGGGCACCGGCACCGACAACTGGGCGGCGAGACCGGTGAGGACGGCACCGCCGACCACGAGGGCGACGTCGCGCACCCGGGTCGCGGGGAGGAGATCGGCGAGGACTGCGCCGGGGCGGACGGCGGCGGTGGCGGTGCTCATGGGGACTCCGCGGAAGGTGTGGGCACGGGGGAACACGGCGACGCTATACCGGTGTCCGGGCACTGATCACCGTCAGCGCTCGACAAAGGCGGAGAGGAAGCCTTGGTGGGCTCCGCACAAAGGATGCGGGTTACACCCGGTACGGCGTGATACCGGTCACTGAGGTGGAGTGGCCCGTGGTACGCGGGAGGGGTGACGACCCGTCTGTAGGGTTCCCCCAAAGGCCCGGTGGGTGTCTCGCCCGTCGGTCGCCGTCTGGGCAGCGCGGGGGCGGTTTGCTAGCTTCGAACGCATGGTTGCCCAGGCCCGGAACTTCACGTCGCGTCGCTATGTCGACCTGCGACGCCAGGGCACGGCCACCTGTCGCCGCCCGGGATAGAGGCGGCCCCCCGGGGACGCCTCTCCTTCCGAGACGTGTCGGCTCCGTTTCCCGAGGACGGCTTCTCCATGCCCCGTACCGCGGCATCCACCCTTGCCTCCCCCGTGCCCCGCGCCGCCGGCAGCGACCGGCGGCGTACGAGTGCCAGCGTCGTGCTGCGGTCCGTGCTGGAGCACGGACCGGTGGCGCGCAGCACCATCGCCCGGCTGACCGGGCTCTCGCCCGCGTCGGTGACCGAGCACTGTGCCCGGCTGGCCGGGCTCGGGCTCATCCGCGAGGACGCGGCGCCCCGCCGCTCGGGCGGGGTCGGCCGGCCGCACGTGCCCGTCGACCTCGACGGTGAGCGGTTCGTGGTCGGCGGCGTGCACGTGGCCGTGCCGTACACCACGGTCGCACTGCTCGACCTGCGGGGCCGGGTGGTGGCCGAGCGGCGGCTGACGCACGAGGGGACCGATCCGGTCCGGGTGCTCGACCGGGCCGCCGACGCACTTGCCGCGCTGCTCACCGGGGTGCCGGGCCGCCGGCCGCTCGGGATCGGGGTCGCGGTCGGCGGCTGGGTGGACCGGGAGACGGGCACGGTGGTCGAGCACGGGCTGCTGGGCTGGCGCGAGGTGCCGGTGCGGGAGCTGCTCGGCGCGCGCGCCGGGCTGCCGGTCCATGTGGACGGCCACGCGCGGGCGTTGGTCCACGGTGAGCGGATGTTCGGGCGGGCCAGGGGCAGCCGCAGCGTGCTGCACCTGTTCGTGGGCAACATGGTCGACGCGGCGTTCGCCACCAACGACGAGGTGCACCACGGGCCGCGTTCGGCGGCCGGGGCGATCGCCCATCTGCCGGTGCCGGGCGGCGCCGAGCCCTGCGCGTGCGGCCGTACAGGCTGCCTCCAGGCGGAGCTGAGCGAGCGGACGCTGTGCCTGCGGGCCCGGGCGGCCGGGGTGAGCGACGGGGTGAACCCGATGCGGGTGGTGGCCGCGGCTGCGGCCGGGGACACGGTGGCCCGGGGGCTGCTGGTGGAGCGGGCCCAGGCGACCGGACGGGCCGTCGGACTGCTGCTCGACGTGCTCAATCCGGAGACGGTCGTGGTCACCGAAGTCGGTGTCATCCACTTCGAGGACTGCCTGAGCGCGCTGCGGGACGCGGCCGGAGACAGCCGTGCGGCCACCGTACTGCCGACGAGTTTCCCGGATTCCGTGCTGGCGGTGGCCGGCGGATCGGTACTGCTGGACGGACTGTTCCGCGATCCGTTGAGCGTGTCACCAGAGGGTATTTAATTCAGTACCTCGGAATATTGACAGGGGACACCAATGGCAAGGAACATGCTGGTCATGAGCCTGCTTACGAGCTGTCGCACCCTTTGTTGCTGACACATTGCCGCGCGTGAAGCGCGTGTTTCCGGCTCCTTTCATTTTCCTTTCTTCCGGTCTCGCGTACCGGAATTCTGCCTGCCTTTCCCCTCCTTTCCTCCGGGGAGTACTCCCATGCACCGTCGTGTCTTTCTCACCTCTCTGCTGGGCGCGTCCGCCGCCGCCGCGGGCCTCAGCGGCTGCGCCAAGGGCGACGCGTCCGCCGACACCAAGGCGGCCGCCACCAAGCCGCTCGCGGACAAGGTGCCGGCCGGCACCAGCCTGAAGATCGCCTCGTACCAGAACACGCAGCAACTGCAGTTCCGGCTGGCCAAGCTGCCCGCACTGCCGTTCACGGTGTCCGACTGGGTGAACCTCGGCGCCGGCCCGGACATCATCAACGCCTTCCGCGCCGAGTCCCTGGACCTCGCCAACAACGCGGGCATCCCGCCGATCCAGGCGCACTACCAGGGCTTCGACGCGAAGATCGTGGCGATCGACATCACCCGCAAGCCCAACTACGTGTTCGCCACCAAGCCCGGCAGCGACATCCGCTCCGTGCAGGACTTCAAGGGCAGGAAGCTCGCCTTCTCTCAGGGCCAGGCCCAGGGTGTCGTGCTGCTGCGGGCGCTGAAGAAGGCCGGGCTGAAGTACGACGAGGTGAAGCTGGTCCCGCTGACCAGCAACCAGTTCCTGACCGCTCTGCAGTCCGGCCAGGTGGACGTGGCCCCGCTCGCGAACAGTCAGGCGCCCGCCTATCTGAAGCAGTACGGCTCCAAGGGGGCCCGCACGATCACCACCGACGTCGTCGACCTGCTCAACCTGCTCTGGGCGCCGCAGTCCGTGCTCGCCGACCCGGCGAAGGCGGCGGCGATCGCCGCCTACATCCCCCAGTGGGCCAAGGGCCAGGTGTGGCAGTACGAGCACCCGGACGTGTGGAACGAGGAGTTCTACGTCAAGACCCAGAACCTGACCCCGGACCAGGCGAAGTCCATCTCGGCGCTCGCCAACAAGCCGCTCTTCCCGCCGCGCTGGGACGAGGCGATCGCGTGGGAGCAGGAGACGGCCGACCTGCTCGCCGAGGGCGGGTTCGTGAAGAAGTTCGACGTCTCCTCGCTCTTCGACCACCGCTTCGAGCCCCTCGCCGCCCGGGCCGTACCGGCGGAGTACCGGAAGTGAGCGCCGTGACCACGACGACGGCCGCCGTGGCGGCGCCCGACGCCGCCGAACTGCCCCAGGTGCGCCGGCGCAGGCGCCTGTCCCCCGGCCGCCGGCTGCCCGCCGCCCGGCTGGCCGGGCCGCTGCTGGTGCTCGCCCTGTGGGCCGCCGCCTCGGCGGCCGGGACGCTGGACACGGGCGCGATCCCGGCGCCCTGGACGGTGCTGCGGACCGGCGCCCGGCTGTGGACCGACGGCACGCTGCCGACCGACGTGCTGACCTCGCTGCAGCGGGCCGGGGCGGGCTTCGTGATCGGCCTGATCGCCGGGATCGTCCTGGCGCTCGCCTCCGGTCTCAGCCGGACCGGGGAGGCGCTGATCGACGGGACCGTGCAGCTCAACCGGGCGATACCGACCCTCGGCCTGATCCCGCTGTTCATCCTCTGGCTGGGCATCGGGGAGACCTTCAAGATCGCCATCATCGCGATCGTCGTCTACATCCCGATCTACCTGAACACACACGCCGCGCTGTCCGGCATCGACAGCCGGTTCGTCGAGCTGGCCGAGGTGCAGGGCCTGTCGAGGCTCGGGTTCGTCCGCCAGGTGGTGATCCCCGGCGCGCTGCCCGGATTCTTCGTGGGGCTCCGGCTCGGCGTCACCGGCTCCTGGCTCGGCCTGGTGGTGCTGGAGCAGATCAACGCCACCAGCGGCCTCGGCTACCTGATGTTCCAGGCGCAGAACTACGGCCAGAGCGACGTCATCCTGGTCGGCCTGCTGATCTACGGGGTCTTCGGCCTGGTCTCCGACAGCGTGGTCCGTCTCGTCGAACGGAGGGTGCTGTCATGGCGCCGCACACTGAGCAGCTGACCCGTCCCGCCGTACGGCTGCGCGGCCTGACCCGCTCGTTCGGGGACCGCACCGTCCTCGACGGCATCGACCTGGACCTGCCGGCCGGGCAGTTCACGGCCCTGCTCGGGCACAGCGGCTCGGGCAAGTCGACCCTGCTGCGGGCGGTCGCCGGACTCGACCACGGGGTGGCGGGCGGCGGGCGGCTCACCGCGCCCGAGCGGGTGTCGGTGGTCTTCCAGGACTCCCGGCTGCTGCCCTGGCGCCGGGTGCTGGACAACGTCCTACTGGGCCTGGACGGCAAGGACGCCGCCGAACGCGGCCGGGCCGCGCTGGCGGAGGTGGGCCTGGAGGGCCGCGAGCGGGCCTGGCCGGGTGAGCTGTCCGGCGGTGAGGCGCAGCGTGCCGCGCTCGCCCGCTCCCTGGTCCGCGAGCCCGAACTCCTGCTGGCGGACGAGCCGTTCGGGGCGCTGGACGCACTCACCCGGATCCGGATGCACAACCTGCTGCGCGAGCTGTGGAAGCGCCACCGGCCGTCCGTGCTGCTCGTCACCCACGACGTGGACGAGGCGATCGTGCTCGCCGACCGCGTGCTCGTCCTGGACCGGGGCCGGATCGGCCTCGACCTGACCATCGACCGGCCCCACCCGCGCTCCTACCGCGAGCCGGTGCTGGGCGAGTACCGCGAGCGGCTGCTGGCAGCCCTCGGTGTCACGGAGGACCACACATGACCCGCCTGCTCCACCTGAACGCGTTCCTGATGAACACCGGTCACCACGAGGCCTCCTGGCGGCTGCCGGAGAGCGATCCCTACGCGCACGTCGACCTCGCCCACTACGTGCGGCTGGCCCGGACCGCCGAACGCGGCACGTTCGACTCGCTGTTCCTCGCCGACGGCCCCCAGCTGTGGAGCAACCTCGCCCAGCGCCCGGCCGGCGCCCTGGAACCGCTCACCCTGCTGACCGCGCTGGCGACGGCCACCGAGCAGATCGGTCTGATCGCCACCGCGTCCACCTCCTACAACTCCCCCTACAACCTGGCCCGCAAGTTCGCCTCGCTGGACATCATCAGCGGCGGCCGGGCCGGCTGGAACATCGTCACCACCGCGGGCGCCGAGGCCGCACGCAACTTCGGCCTGGACGCCGAGCCCGCGCACGCCGAGCGCTACGCCAGGGCCGCCGAGTTCCTGGACGTGGCCTTCAAGCTGTGGGACAGCTGGGAGGACGACGCGGTCGTCGCCGACAAGGCGGCCGGCGTCTGGGGCGACGACGGCAAGATCCACCCTCCCCGGCACCAGGGCGCCTACTTCAGCGTGGCGGGCGCGCTCAACGTGCCCCGCTCCCCGCAGGGCTACCCGCTGCTGGTACAGGCCGGCTCCTCGGAGGACGGCAAGGCGTTCGCCGCCCGGTACGCGGAGGCGGTCTTCACCGCCCAGCAGACCCTGGCCGGCGCCCAGGCCTTCTACGCCGACCTCAAGACCCGCACCGAGCGCGCGGGCCGGAACCCCGAGCACATCAAGGTGCTGCCCGGCATCGTCCCGGTGCTCGGCTCGACGGAGGCCGAGGCGCGGGCCGCCGAGCGGCTCCTGGAGGACCACATCGTGCACACGCACGGCGTGGACCGCCTGGAGAACCTGCTGCGGCTGGCGCCCGGCACGCTGGAGCTGGACGCCCCGCTGCCCCGCGACCTGCCGCCGGAGTCCGCCATCGAGGGCGCCAAGAGCCGCTACACGCTCGTCGTGGAACTCGCCCGCAGCGAGCGGCTCACCGTGCGGCAGCTCATCGGCCGGCTCGGCGGCGGGCGCGGGCACCTCACCGTCGCCGGGACGCCCGAGCAGATCGCCGACCGGATCGAGACCTGGTTCACCCAGGGCGCCGCCGACGGCTTCAACATCATGCCGCCCGTGCTGCCCTCCAGTCTCGATGCGTTCGTCGAGCACGTGGTGCCGATCCTGCGCGCCCGCGGCCTGCTGCGCACCGCCTACGGCCCGGAGCGGACCCTGCGGGAGCGCTACGGCCTGCCCCGCCCCGCCAACCAGTACCTGACCCCCGCGTTCGCCTGATCCGCCCGAGAGGAAACCCCATGTCCATCGAGATCACCAAGGTCACCGCGCGCATCGGCGCCCAGGTCTCCGGCGTCGACATCACCGCGCCGCTCGCCCCGGAGGAGGTCACCGCGATCCGCGAGGCCCTGAACGTCCACAAGGCGCTCGTCTTCGACGCCGGCGCGCTGGACGACGCCGGACAGCAGGCGTTCGCCCGCCACTTCGGCGACCTGACCACCGCGCACCCGACGGTCGGCGCGGTCGACGGCGCCCCGAACGTGCTGCCGGTCGACAGCGAGCGGGGCCGCGCCAACCACTGGCACACCGACGTCACGTTCGTCCTCAACCCGCCGCAGGCCAGCACCCTGCGCTCGCTCACCGTCCCGCCGTACGGCGGCGAGACCCTGATCGCCGACGCGGCGGCCGCCTACCGCGACCTGCCCGAGCCGCTGCGCCGGCTGGCCGACACCCTGTGGGCGGAGCACACCAACGACTACGACTACGCGGTGCCGGACGAGGAGATCGACGACGAGAAGGCCGCCCAGCGCGCGCAGTTCACGTCCATCAAGTTCCGCACGGCGCACCCGGTGGTCCGGGTCCACCCGCTGACCGGGGCACGCGGTCTGTTCATCGGCGGGTTCGCGCAGCGGATCGTCGGTCTCTCGGTGGGCGAGTCCCGCAAGGTCCTCGACCTGCTCCAGTCCTACGTCACCCGCCCGGAGAACGTGCTGCGCCACCGCTGGTCGGAGAACCAGCTGGTGCTCTTCGACAACCGGATCACCCAGCACTACGCCATCGACAACTACGACGGCGCGCCGCGCCGGCTGCACCGGGTGACCGTCGCCGGTGACGTCCCGGTCGGGATCGAGGGCAAGGAGAGCTACTCGATCGAGGGGGACGCGGCGCACTACACGCCGGTCGCGGCGTAACGGTCTTCTCACCCTCCGCAGGGCGGGTGTCCGGATAGTGGGCGGCCCCTTCGCGTCAGCGGACGGGCCGCCCAGACTGTGGGGCGTTTTTGCCCCTCTATCGCAGGACGTGCCGCGCCATGCCCAGCAGCACCACCCGGGAGACGCCCCCGCAGCAGCGGTCGGACGCCCCGGACGCCCCCCTGTCCCACGGCCTCAAGCAGCGCCACCTGTCGATGATCGCCCTCGGCGGGGTGATCGGCTCGGGCCTGTTCGTCGGCTCCGGCGCCGGCATCGCCGCGGCGGGGCCGTCCATCGTGGTCGCCTTCGCCCTGTCCGGCCTGCTGGTGATGCTGGTGATGCGGATGCTCGGCGAGATGTCGGCCGCGTACCCGTCCTCGGGTTCGTTCTCCGCGCACGCGGAACGGGCGATCGGCCCGTGGGCGGGCTTCGCCGCCGGCTGGTCGTTCTGGGTGCTGCTGTGCACGGCCGTCGGCATGGAGGGCATCGGCGCCGCGAAGATCGTCCAGGGCTGGCTGCCGGGCACGCCGCAGTGGATGTGGGTGGCGCTGTTCATGGTGGTCTTCTGCGGCACCAACCTGGCCGCGGTGAAAAGCTTCGGTGAGTTCGAGTTCTGGTTCGCGGCGCTGAAGGTCGGCGCGATCAGCCTCTTCCTGGTGCTCGGCGCGCTGGCCGTCGCCGGTGTCCTGCCCGGCACGGACTCCCCCGGCGCCTCGAACCTGACCGACTTCCTGCCGCACGGCAGCGAGGGCCTGGTCATCGGCCTGCTGGCGTCCGTCTTCGCCTACGGCGGCCTGGAGACGGTCACCATCGCGGCCGCCGAGTCCGAGGACCCGGTGCGGGGCGTGGCGAACGCCGTGCGCACGGCCATGTGGCGCATCGCGCTGTTCTACGTCGGCTCGATGGCTGTCGTGGTCACCCTGGTCCCCTGGGACTCCGAGGAGATCGTGACGAAGGGCCCGTACGTCGCCGCCCTCGACCACCTGGGCATCCCCGGCGCCGGCCAGCTGATGAACGTGGTCGTGCTGGTCGCCCTGCTCTCCGCGATGAACGCCAACACCTACGGCTCCTCGCGCATCGCCTACTCGCTGGTGCGGCGCGGCATGGGCCCGAAGGCGCTGGCGAAGGTCTCCGGCGGGGTGCCGCGGGTCGCGGTACTCGTCTCCTCGGTCTTCGGCTTCACCTGCGTCCTGCTCAGTTACTGGCGGCCGAACGACGTCTTCGCCTGGCTGCTGAACATGATCGGCGCGGTCATCCTGGTCGTCTGGATCTTCATCGCGGTCTCCCAGCTGGTGCTGCGCCGCCGCATGGAGCGGGAGTCGGGGGAGCGGCCGGCCGTCCGGATGTGGGGGTTCCCGTGGCTGACCTGGGTCGCGCTGGCGGGCATGGCGGCGATCTTCGTCCTGATGGCGCGGCAGCCCGGCACCCGGGTGCAGCTGTACTCGACGGGTGGCATGACGCTGGTCCTCGCGGCCGTCGGATACGTCCGGCAGCGGGCGCGCGCCGTGCGCTGACGCCCTGCGGACGGATCAGGTTCGGGGCGACACGAAGGCCCCCACGTGTGCGACACGTGGGGGCCTTCTGTCGCCCCGAACCTTCTTGTTGCTAGCGTGTAGTTGCAAGTAAGTTGCAATAAGAGGTCCGGAGGGGAATCCCCATGCCCGTCTACACGCTGCCCGAGCTGCCCTACGACTACGCGGCGCTGGCGCCCGTGATCAGCCCCGAGATCATCGAGCTGCACCACGACAAGCACCACGCGGCGTATGTGAAGGGCGCCAACGACACCCTGGAGCAGCTCGCCGAGGCGCGTGAGAAGGAGTCGTGGGGCACGATCAACGGCCTGGAGAAGAACCTGGCCTTCCACCTCTCCGGGCACGTCCTGCACAGCGTCTACTGGCAGAACATGACCGGTCCGAAGGACGGCGGCGGTGAACCGCTGGCGGCCGACGGCGTGGGCGAGCTCGCCGAGGCGATCAAGGAGTCCTTCGGGTCCTTCGCCGCCTTCCGGACGCAGTTGTCCAAGGCGGCGGCCACCACCCAGGGCTCCGGCTGGGGCGTGCTCGCCCATGAGCCGCTCAGCGGCCGCCTGATCGTCGAGCAGGTCTACGACCACCAGGGCAACGTCGGCCAGGGGGCGACTCCGCTGCTGGTCTTCGACGCCTGGGAGCACGCCTTCTACCTGCAGTACCGCAACCAGAAGGTGGACTTCGTCGAGGCGATGTGGCAGGTCGTGAACTGGCAGGACGTGGCCCGCCGCCTCGCCGCCGCCCGGTCCGGGACGAACACCCTGCTGCCCACGCCCTGAGACGTCCTGCCCGTGATCGTCTTCTCACCTTTCACGCAGGCAGGCGGAGGAAAGGAGGGCCCCCGCGAGGACGTGACTCGCGGGGGCCCTCCGAAGTGCGCGGGACCTGGAGGTTCTAGAGGTTGCTGAAGTCGGGGCCCTTGGTGCGGGTGCGCTTGATCTCGTAGAAGCCCGGCACCGAGGCGACCGCCAGGGTGCCGTCCCACAGGCGGGCCGCCTCCTCGCCCTGCGGGGCGGGGGTGACGACCGGGCCGAAGAAGGCGATCTGCTCGCCGTCGGGTCCGGGCACCGCGATGACCGGGGTGCCGACGTCTTGGCCGACCTTCTCGATGCCCTCCTTGTGGGAGGCGCGCAGCTCGGCGTCGAACTCGAAGTCCTCCTGGTCGGCGTACTCGATCAGTTCGGCGGGCAGGCCGACGTCGGCGAGCGCGCCGGCGACGGCCTCCAGGGTCGGGCCCTCGCCGTTGTTGTGGATGCGGGTGCCGAGCGCGGTGTAGAGGGGGCCGAGGACGTCGTCGCCGTGCTTCTGCCAGGCCGCGGTGACCACGCGCACCGGCTTCCACGCCTTGGTGGCGAGCATCTCCCGGTAATCCTCGGGCAGCTCGTCCAGCCGGTTCTCGTTGAGGACGGCCAGGCTCATGACGTGCCAGCGGACCTCGATGTCGCGGACCTTCTCCACCTCCAGCACCCAGCGTGAGGTCATCCAGGCCCAGGGGCACAGCGGGTCGAACCAGAAGTCCACGGGAGTCTTGCCGGGCGTGGTCGCGGTCTCGGACATGCTTCTCCTCGGGAAAGGGCTTTTGAAGCGGCAACAATCCCCCCGGCACCCCCATTCCCCTGGGTGCCCCTTGTCAGGGGCACATGGCAGGATCGGTCCTGTTCCGCGCCATCCAAGCGACCACAAGGGAGTGCCGCCCGTGCCCGGTGAGAATCTGACCCGCGACGAGGCCCGGGAACGGGCCGCCCTGCTGTCCGTCGACGGGTACGAGGTGGCGCTGGACCTGCGCTCCGCCCTCGGCGAGGGGAACGGCGAGCCGCGCACGTTCCGGTCGGTGACCACGATCAGGTTCCGCTGCGCCGAGCCCGGCGCGTCCAGCTTCGCCGACCTGATCGCGCCGGGCGTGACCTCCGTGACCCTCAACGGCAAGGACCTGGACCCGGGCGAGGTCTTCGACGGCTCCCGGATCGCCCTGGCGGACCTGGCCGCCGAGAACGAGCTGACCGTGGACGCGCAGTGCGCCTACTCCCGCACCGGCGAGGGCATGCACCGCTTCGTCGACCCCGAGGACGGCGAGGTCTACCTCTACACCCAGTACGAGCCGGCCGACGCCCGCCGCGTCTTCGCGAACTTCGAGCAGCCCGACCTGAAGGCCCCCTACCGCTTCGAGGTGCGGGCCCCCGAGGGCTGGACGGTGTGGGGCAACGGCGCCGGAGAACTCACCGACGGTGTCTGGCGGTTCGCGGAGACCAAGCCGATCTCGACGTACATCACCTGCGTGGTGGCGGGGCCGTACCACTATGTGACGGACCTCTACGAGCGGACGTTCGCGGACGGCACGAAGCTGGAGATCCCGCTCGGCGCCCTGTGCCGCAAGGGCCTCGCGCCCTACTTCGACGCCGACGACGTCTTCCTGGTCACCAAGCAGGGCCTGGACTTCTTCCACGACCACTTCGACTACCCGTACCCGTTCGGGAAGTACGACCAGGCGTTCGTGCCCGAGTACAACCTCGGTGCGATGGAGAACCCGGGGCTGGTGACCTTCCGCGAGGAGTACATCTTCCGCGGCAAGGTGACGCAGGCGTCGTACGAGGCGCGGGCCAACGTCATCCTGCACGAGATGGCGCACATGTGGTTCGGCGACCTGGTCACCATGGTGTGGTGGGACGACCTGTGGCTGAAGGAGTCCTTCGCCGACTTCATGGGCACGTTCGGAGCCGTCGGCGCGACCCGCTTCAAGAACGCCTGGATCACCTTCGCCAACCGCCGCAAGGCCTGGGCCTACCGCGCGGACCAGCTGCCCTCCACCCACCCGATCACCGCGGACATCCGCGACCTGCAGGACGCCAAGCTCAACTTCGACGGCATCACCTACGCCAAGGGCGCCTCGGTGCTCAAGCAGCTGGTGGCCTACGTCGGCCAGGACGCCTTCCTGGAGGGCGCCCGGCGCTACTTCAAGCGCAACGCGTACGGCAACACCCGTCTCGGTGACCTGCTGTCGGTGCTGGGCGAGACCAGCGGCCGCGACATGTCGGCGTGGGCGCGGTCCTGGCTGCAGACGGCCGGGGTGAACTCGCTGACCCCGCAGGTGCTGCTGGACACCGAGGGCGGCCGGATCGCCGAGCTGGCCGTGGTCCAGGACGCCCCCGAGTCGCACCCCGAGCTGCGCCCGCACCGGGTCGCGGTGGGCCTGTACCGCCGGACGCCCGAGGGCGCGCTGGAGCGGTACGCTCGCGTGGAGACGGACGTGGAGGGCCCGCGCACGGTGGTGGCGGAGCTGGCCGGGTCCGAGGCACCGGCGCTGGTGCTGGTCAACGACGACGACCTGACCTACTGCAAGATCCGCTTCGACGAGACCTCGCTGACGACGCTGCGCGCGCACCTGGGCGAGCTGACCGATCCGCTGGCCCGCGCCCTGTGCTGGTCGGCGCTGTGGAACCTCACCCGGGACGGGCTGCTGCCGGCGCGGGACTTCGTGGACCTGGTGCTGCGGTTCGCGGGCCGGGAGTCCGACATCGGCGTGCTGCAGATGCTGCACGCGTGGGCCGAGTCGGCGCTGGTGCACTACGCGGCGCCCGCCTGGCGGGCGACGGGCGAGCGGCTGCTCGCCGAGGGCGCGCTGCGCGAGCTGCGGGCGGCCGAGCCGGGCAGTGAGCACCAGCTCGCCTGGGCCCGCTTCTTCGCCTCGGCCGCCTCCGACGAGGCGGACTTCGCCCTGCTCAAGGGGCTGCTGGACGGCACGGGTTCGGTGGCCGGTCTGGAGGTGGACCAGGAGCTGCGCTGGGCGTTCCTGGAGCCGCTGGCGGCCCACGGGGCCGCCGACGAGTCCGACCTCGCGGCCGAACTGGCCAGGGACGACACGGCGTCCGGCAAGCGCCACCAGGTGCGCTGCCTGGCCGCGCGCCCGTCGGCGGCGGTCAAGGCGCAGGCCTGGGCGCAGGTGGTGGAGTCCGACGCGCTGTCGAACGCGCTGGTGGAGGCGACGATCGCGGGCTTCGACCAGCCCTCGCAGCGGGAGTTGACGGCGCCGTACGCCGAGTCGTACTTCGCGGTGATCGAGCGGGTGTGGCGGGAGCGGTCGATCCAGATCGGGATGGACGTCGTCCGGGGCCTGTTCCCCTCCTTCCAGGACCGCCCGGAGACGCTGGAGGCGGCGGACCGCTGGCTGGCGTCCCACGCGGACGCGGCGCCCGCGCTGCGCCGGCTCGTGCTGGAGGCGCGGGACGACCTCGCGCGGTCGATGCGCGCACAGGAGTGCGACTCGGCGGCCGCCGGAGCCTGATCGTTGGCCTGAGCTTCCCCGGTCGGTGACCGTTACGGAATTCAGGCAATCACAGCCGTAACCCCTGGTCCGCACCCGATCGGACCAGGGGTTTCCGGTCCCTACTCGGCACCCGAACACCCGTCCTTTAGTACCACCTTGTCCGCATCTCTCGACGGGCGTGTAACAGCGGTTAAGGAAGGGACGGAGCGCGGGAATCCCGAGGCCATGACGCACGACACCCCGCTCTCCCCCCGCCCCCTCCGTCACCTCTCCGAGGTCCAGCGCCGCGTCCTGACGACGGCTCAGCTCCGCTCGCACGGCGTCTCGGCGGCCGAGCTGAGCGACCAGTGCCGCACCGGCGGCCCCTGGCAGCTCCTGCTGCCCCAGGTGGTCCTCCTCCACCCCGGGCCGCCCACGAGCGAGGAGCGGCTGCACGGGGCGCTGCTGTACGCGTCCCGGGAGCCGGCCCCGGGCGTCCCGACCCAGCCCACCGCCGGGGAACAGCACCGCCCGGTGTACGCGGAGGCGATGATCACCGGCCTGGCGGCACTCACCCTGTACGGCTTCTCGTCCACGCCGCCGCTGCTCTCCCTGGACCGCGTCGACGTGCTGGTCCCCCGCCTGCGCCGGCTGCGCTCCAGCGGCTACGTACGCGTCCTGCGCACCTCCGGCCTGCCCGCCCCGCGCGCGGTCACGGGGCTGCCGGTGGCGCCGGTGCCGCGTGCGCTGGCGGACGCGGTGGCGGAGCTGACGGACGCGGACACGGTGCGCCGGCTGCTGACCGAGGCGGTGCGCGGCGGCTACTGCGAACCGGCCGCCGTGGTACGTGAGCTGACCCAGGCGAAGCTGCTGACCCGGCCGCACGTTGTGGACGCCGTGGACTCGCTGCTCGCCGAGGGCCGGGCCGTCGCCGAGGACCGGCTGTACCGGATGGTGACCGAGCACGGCCTGCCCGACCCGGTCTGGAACGTGGACCTGCGCCTGCCGGGCGGCCCCCACCTGGGCGGCCTGGACGCCTACTGGCCGGACCAGGCGGTCGCCGTGGAACTCGACACCCGCGCGCCCCGCCAGGACGAGGACGCGCTCTGGTCGGAGTACGCGCGCAAGCGGGAGCACCTGGAACGGCTGGGCATCACGGTCGTGTACATCACCCCCAGGAAGCTCAGGGAGTCGACGGAGCAGCAGGCGGCGGTGGTCCGCACGGCCCTGATGGCGTCGGGCGACCGCGACCCGGCGGCGTACGTCGTCGTGCTGCCGCGGTAGGCGCGACAAGCCCTAGCAGAACTCCTTCTCGATCACGGCGCTGTGGTCACCCGTCCAGTCCCCGTTGAAGTTGAAGGCCAGGGAGTGGCGGCCGTCGGCCGTGGTCACCGCCGAGGAGGTGGAGCCGTGGATGCCCCCGTCGTGGCCCCAGACGTGGACGCCGCAGGACAGTCGGGTGTCCATGAGGCCGAGGCCGTAGCGGATGTCCGGGGCCCCGTCGATCTTCACCGTGGTCCTCATCTCCTTCAGTTGCCGGGGCCGGAGCAGCCGGCCGCGCAGCAGGGCGCCGTAGAAGCGGTCCAGGTCCGCGGAGTCGGAGATCATCTCACCGGCCGAGGAGGCGAGGGAGGGGTTGAGGGTCGTGACGTCGTAGGTCGGGCCAGTCGTCGCCTGCGCCAGCTTGGAGTAGGCGCGGCCGCTGGGGCGCGGGACGGTGACCCGGGTGCCGGGCAGGGAGGTGGCCGTGAGGTGCAGGGGGCCGATGATCCGCCGGGTGATCTCCGTGGCGTAGGAGTGCCCGGTCACCTTCTGGATCACCATGCCGGCCAGCACGTAGTTGGTGTTGGAGTAGTTCCAGGACGTGCCCGGCGCGAAGTCCGGCGCGTGCCTCATGGCGACGGCCACCAGGTCACGGGGGGTGAGCGTGTCGTAGCGGTGCCTGAGGAAGCCGTCCGCGAGGAAGTAGGTGCGGCCGAAGTCCTCGTCGGCCGTGTAGTTGTAGACGCCGCTGGTGTGGTCGAGGAGTTGGCGGACGGTGATGCGGCGCCCGTCGTGGCCGTGGCCGTGGACGACTCCGGGCAGCCACTTCTCCACGCTGTCGTCCAGGGAGAGCCGGCCCTCCGCCTCCAGTTGGAGCAGGACGGTGGAGACGAAGGTCTTGGTGATGCTGCCGACGCGGTAGCGGTCGGCGGCCGAGCGCGGGGCGCCCGTGCGGACGTCGCCCACGCCCGCGGTGGTGGACCAGGTGCCGCGGGTGTCCTTCGCGGTGGCGGTCACGCCGGGCACACCCGCCCGGACGGCCTCCCTGAGCGCCCGGCGGGTGCCCGCGTGGCTGTCCGTGACGGCCTTCGCGGTCCCCGTGCCGCCGGCGGGACCGGCGGCCGCGACGGCCGGGCCCGCCAGGGCCGCCGTGAGGAGCAGGGCGGTGGCGCCCACCAGGGTCGTGCGTACGCGCATGTCTTCTCCCGAGTGTGCCGTTCGGCCGGGCCCGTCGGCCGGTCGAGCGGTCGGTGTCGCGGTCGGCCGGTCGGCCGACCCGGGGAAGGGACTCCCGGGTGTTGCGCGAAGGTTGCTCGGGTGTGGGCCGGTTGAGTAAGTATCAGCCCTTCTTCAGCACCAGTTCGGTGTTCCGGTCCGCCGGGTCGCCGGCGAGGGTCTTCTTGGCGCCGGGGGCGTTGAAGGACAGTTCGCGGTAGAGGGCGGCGAGGCCGGTCTGCGAGAGGTCGGCGTAGTCGGTGCGGTGCGGGGCGGCGGACTCGATCAGGGTGGTGAACAGGGAGAGAGTGCCGTCCTTGTTGTCGACCAGCTCGATCACCCGGGCGAGCTGGGGGTAGTCGACGTGCGAGGCGGTGGAGACCTCCCAGAAGGAGCGTCCGCCGGAGGCCTTGTGCGGGGTGATGACGTTCTTGTGGATGTGGCCGTTCACCCAGGCGAGCACGTTGGCGTGGGCGGAGAGCACCGAGACCACCTCGGCGCCGGTGTGACGGCGCTCGCCGGGGCGCGCCGGGTCGGGGCGGGTGTTCGTCATCGTCTTGCTGGTGTGGTGGCTGAAGACGACGGCGTAGGAGTCCTTGTTGTCCTTCAGCGTCCGGGCGAGCCAGTCGAGTTGGGCGGTGCCGATCGAGCCCTCGTAGTGGCCACCGGCGTCGGTCGTGTCGAGGCTGATGCCGATGACGTCGTCGGAGATGCGGAAGGCGTAGTACTGGGTGCCCGCGTCCAGGTTCGCCGAGGAGTAGCCGTGCCCGGCCGGGCCGACGCCCTGGTGGGCCGGGTCCAGGTGGGCCTTGAGGTAGTCGGCCTGGGTGTACGGGGCCCGCTTCTCGTCCGGGGTGACCGAGCGCATGGAACGGGCGTGGGCCTTGAGGAAGTCCCGGTAGCCGGTGCCCGTGGGGTCGGTGGCCTGCTTGACGGCGTCCTGGAGCTTCTTGGCCTCGGCGGCGGTGGCGGTCATCAGCTTCCTGCCGCCGATGGCCGCCTCGGTGAGGTAGCCGTCGCCGTGCGAGCCGTGGCAGCCCAGCGGGAGCATGTCGTGGTTGCCGACGGTGGAGTACCAGGGCAGCTTGAGCCCGGGGCTCCTGACCTCGCGGATCGCGGCGGCCAGGAAGCCCTTGAGGTGCGGGAAGCCGAGCGCCTTGTCGCCGTCGCGGAAGGTGGAGTCCGGCTGCCAGTACAGCTTCAGGCCGCTGTTGTGCACGCCCTCGTAGTGCTTGGGGTCACCGGAGTTGGGGGCGATACGGCCACCGCTCATCACCGTCATGAACCACTCCAGTTCGGAGTGGGCGTTGTTGTCGGTGTTGTCGCCGGTGGTCATCACGAAGTGGAGCGGGGCGCCGGTGACGGGGGCGCCCCGCAGCGCGTTGACCCGCTCCACGAGCGAGATCGCACCGGGCACGGTGAGCGCCTCGTGCGGGCGCCAGGCGTGCGGGTCGTGGGCGCGCAGGTACTCCAGGCGCAGCGGGTGCTGGACGTCCGTCAGGTGCAGGTCGGTGAACTGCACGAAGGCGGCCAGGGTCGTACGGCGGCCGGCCCGGCCGGACTTGGGTGCGGCCAGCTCGCCGCGCACGACCCGCTTCCAGCCGGGGCCGTCGCCGAGGCGCCGGTAGCCCGAGCTGTTGCGGGGGGCGGCGACGGAGGCGAGCGTGGTGCCCTTGGTGTAGGGGGCGAACGGCGCGGCCGCGGCGGCCCGCCGGGAGTGGGCGACGGGCGCCTCGGCGGCGTCGGCGGCGTGGCTGTCGGTGGGACGCAGGGCGTAGCCGACCCCCGCGGAGAGCGAGACCGCTCCGGCGGCGGCGAGGACGGTGCGGCGGTGGACCCCCGGTACGGAGGTGGCAGAGCGTGTGCGCGACATGGCGCGGTCTCCCCGAGTGCGAACGCGTCGGCAGTGGTCGCGGGTCGTCCAAGGCGTGAACGCCCCGCTCGCTCTGGATGGTTGGCATCGGGGATGACCTGTGCGTGAACGCGGCGGCAACGCGCAGCGCCGATCACCGTACGTGGATCACGGGTGGGCGGGGCGGCCACGGAGTGGATCGCGACCGGCCCGGCGACGGTCACTCCTCGTTCATCTGCCGGGGTAGGGGACGGTCCTCAAGACGTCCGTCGGCCGGTCGTTCCCGCCACAGCCGCAGCGCCACGTCGACGAGCCGGACCCGGGCGAGTCCGGGTACGGCGTCCAGGTCCTGCCAGGCGGCGAAGTCGGTGGTGCCGTTCACCTCGGGGCGCAGTTCGCCGCCCACGACCTCGCCCTCGTAGACGAGGCGGAGCGCGTGGTGGTCGGTGGCGGGTTCCAGGCGCCGGCCGGCGAAGAGGTGCCGGCGGGAGTCGACGCCGAGGAGACCGGTGACCCGGATGCGGTAGCCGGTCTCCTCCATCAGCTCGCGGTGGACGGTGTCGTACGGGTCCTCGCCGTGCTCCATGCCGCCGCCCGGCAGGACCCATTCGCGGGTGCCGTCGTCGGCCGGGGAGCGGGCGAGCAGGATCTGTCCGTCACGGACGCAGACGGCATAGGCCGCCACTCTCAGGTTCCGTCGCATGCGGGGACGTTAGCGCGAGTTGTCCGGGTTGGCGGGTGAATATTCCGGCGCGGACCAGCTCAGCGGCAGGGCCGCGGGCGTGCGGACGGCCCCGGCGACGGTGAAGCGGACGGTCCGCCCGCCGTCGGCGGTGAACTCGGCGCGCGCCTCGCCGGTGAGCTGGAGGGTGGTGCCGGTCGTCCAGTCCAGCAGGAGCAGTCCGGCGCGCGGGTCGGCGCGCAGGTTGCCGAGGGTGAGGAACATGGCGTTGCCGGCATAGTCCGGCCAGGAGAGTTCGCTCGGTGAGACCACCCTGACGAAGCCCGGACTGCCGCCCCGGTGGCTGGCGTCGGCGCCGCCCGGGTGGACCGTGGCCAGGAAGAAGGTGTCGGCCGCGGCGACGAACGCGGCCTGCTCGTCGTCCAGCCGGCCGGTGGTGCGCGGTGGGCCCGGCACGCGGTCCGGCACCCATGCGCAGGTCTCCCGGCGCTGGATGTACTTCGGGCAGTTGGCGAACACCTGGTCGGCGTCGACCGCGAAGCCGCGGGCCGTGGGCTCCACGCGGCCGTTGAGGCGCATCCGGCGGCGGGTGCGCGGGTCGAGGGCGATGGTGCCGACGGGGGTGCCGGGTGTGGCCAGGGCCGCCGTGAGCGGGTCGGCCGGGTGCAGGCCGCCGCCGGCGCCCGGGGCGGCGGACGTGGTGACGGACATCCGCCGGGGCCCGGTGGCCCGCACGAAGCCGGGGCGGCCGGTGACCGGTGAGGCCCAGACCCGTCCCGTGCCGGGGTCCGCCGCACCGGCGACCAGGAGGGGCTGGAGCTCCAGGAAGGCCGCGGCGACCGGTTTGATGCCCTGGCCGAGGGAGCGGCCGACGTGGTCGGCGCGCTCCCGCACGCCGACCAGGTCCTGCACGGCGCGCGAGCCGGCGTGGTAGACGCCCATGGTTAGAAGAAGCCGCAGGTGGGGGCGGATGCGTGCGGGGCGGGTGCGCCTTCGGCGCCGTCCGGGACGGAGATCTCCAGCCGGGTGCCGTCCGGGTCGTGGAAGAAGATCCCGCCCGAGGCCGAGCCCTCCCGGTGGGCGACCAGGCCCTCGTGCGCGAACTCCACCCCGGCGGCCCTGAGCGCCGTCTCGTACTCCCGGACCCGGTCCACCGAGTCGGCCGTGAACGCCAGGTGGTGCAGTCCGGCCCGGCTTCCGTCGTACGTCCCGCCCGCCTGCTGCCACAGGGTCAGCACGGGCCGGTCGCCGCCGTCCCCGAGGAACGCGAACCTGCGGTCGTCCTCCTTGCCCTCGACCAGCAGGGCGAAGCCCAGCACGTCGCGGTAGAAGGCGAGCGAGCGGTCGAGGTCGGTGACGTTCAGGCCGGTGTGGCCGGTGCGCAAGGTCATGGCTCTCCCCTTCGGGCCGTTGGGTCGCGAGATCTCTCTAACCCTTGTATTCACGTTAGAAGGTTAGTGCGGGCGGCGTCAACCACTCACGTACTCTTGAAGGGTTAGCCGAGAAGGAGTGCCCGATGTCCGCCGCCCGCGATCCCCGCCCGCTCACCGGCGAGCCCCTCTCCCTCGACCTGCTCAACACCCGGTGGAACACGGAGGGCGTGACCCAGGACCTGCTCACCGGTACCGACGGACTCGCGGTCTGGCTGGCGACCAACGGGCTCGACGGCGCCCACGCGGCCGACCCGGAGGTGCTGCGGCATCTGCGCGAGGCCCGGGAGGCGCTGTGGGCCGCGGTGGACGGCTCCCTCGCGCAGGGCGCCCCGCTCGTCGACGCCGTGCTCGGGCACGGACGCATCCGGGCCCGGCTGACCGAAAACGGTGTGTCCGAGGAGCCCGAGTTCACCGACCCGTCCTGGGGGCCGGCCTGGCTGGCCGCGCGCGACTACCTGGACCTGCTGACGCGGGCACCGGACCGGATCCGCCACTGCGCCCACGAGAGCTGTGTCCTGCACTTCTTCGACACGTCACGCAACGGCACCCGGCGCTGGTGCTCGATGGCCGCGTGCGGCAACCGCGCGAAGGCCTCGCGCCACTACGCCCGCTCGAAGGACAGCTGAGCAAATCCCGCCCGGTCCCCCCTTATTCCCCCAAATCCCATCGCGGGTTTTCCCCATACATCCATCACGTTCAGGTCAACGGTCCCCAAAGTCATGAACCTTGGGTAAAGCTGTGCGCTCGTCCGGCTCAGGATTCACGACCTGCAAGGGATGCCGATGACCCAGACCCCCGAGCGCGCCCCGATACCCGGCCACAGACACCTCGCCCGCCTTGCGGTGGCCGTCGGCGTGGTGGCCGCGCTCTCCGCGACCGGGCCGATACCCATGGCCCTCGCCACGGACGCGCCGTCCGCGACGGCCACCGGACCCGGCGTGAAGTCGGCGCACGACAAGCTCGGTTCGGACGACGCCGACGCGCTTGCCGAGGCCAAGGCGGACCACGACAAGACCGTCACGATGATGATCGCGACCACGCCCGGCAAGACCGAGCAGGTCGCCGGCGAACTGGACGCCGTCAAGGGCGGATCCGTGGGCCGCACCTACGACAAGCTCGGCTACGTCCGGGCCACCGTGCCGACCGCCGAGGCGGACTCGGCCATCGCCGCCGCCGCGAAGCTGTCCTCGGTGCAGGCGATCGACCTCCGCCAGGAGATAACGCTCGACGACCCGTCGCCGGCCGCGGACACCGCGCACGGCGCCAAGGGCAAGCCGTCGGCGGCCACTTACCCCGGTCCGGACAAGAGCACCCCGGCGACGAACCCGTACAACCCGTCCTTCGAGACCGGTGCCGTCGACTTCGTCAAGGACCACCCGAAGGCGGACGGCCGCGGCGTCACCATCGGCATCCTCGACTCCGGCGTCGACCTCGGCCACCCGGCGCTGCAGAAGACCACCACCGGCGAACGCAAGATCGTCGACTGGGTCACCTCGACCGACCCGATCGTGGACAGCGACGCCACCTGGCGGCCCATGGTGACCGCGGTCTCCGGTCCCTCGTTCTCCTACGGCGGCCAGAACTGGACGGCCGCGGCGGGCGCGTACGAGATCAGCACCTTCAAGGAGTCCGCCACCACCGGCGGCGACGAGGCGGGCGACCTCGACCGCGACGGCGACACCAGCGACAGCTGGGGCGTGCTCTACGACCCGGCCGCCGGCACGGTCACCGTCGACCTGAACAACGACCACGACTTCACCGACGACACCGCGATGAAGCCGTACAAGGACGGTTACCAGGTCGGCTACTTCGGCACCGACGACCCGAAGACGGACGTCGTCGAGCGGGTGCCGTTCGTCGTGCAGATCCGCAAGGACGTGCCGATGGACCCCTACGGCGGGTCCTGGGTCGGCAAGAAGGCCGACTTCGTCAACATCGGCGTCATCGAGTCCGAGCACGGCACCCACGTGGCCGGCATCACCGCCGCCAACGGCCTGTTCGGCGGGAGGATGAACGGCGCCGCCCCTGGCGCGAAGATCGTCTCCTCCCGTGCCTGCACCTGGACCGGCGGCTGCACCAACGTCGCCCTCACCGAGGGCATGATCGACCTGGTCGTCAACCGGGGCGTCGACATCGTCAACATGTCGATCGGCGGTCTCCCGGCGCTGAACGACGGCAACAACGCGCGCGCCGCGCTGTACACGCGGCTCATCGACACCTACGGCGTCCAGCTCGTCATCTCCGCGGGCAACTCCGGACCCGGCGCCAACACCATCGGCGACCCCGGCCTCGCCGACAAGGTGATCTCGGTCGGTGCCGCCATCTCCCGGCAGACCTGGGCGGCCAACTACGGCTCGCAGGTGGTCAAGGACTACCAGCTGATGCCCTTCTCCTCGCGCGGCCCGCGTGAGGACGGCGGCTTCACGCCGACCCTGGTCGCGCCCGGTGCCGCGATCAACAGCACCCAGACCTGGCTGCCGGGCTCCCCGGTCGCCGAGGCGGGCTACTCGCTGCCGGCCGGCTACTCGATGCTCCAGGGCACCTCGATGGCGTCCCCGCAGGCCACCGGCGCCTCCGCGCTGCTGCTGTCGGCCGCGAAGCAGCAGGGCATCGACCTGACGCCCGCCACCCTGCGCACGGCGCTGACCTCGACGGCCGACCACATCAAGGGCGCGCAGGCCTACGAGGAGGGCGCGGGCCTGATCGACATCGTGGACGCCTGGCACTCCATCAGGCACCACGCCACCGCCCACGACTACACCGTCAAGGCCCCGGTCGACACCGCGATCGACCAAGCCCTGAAGACCCCGGGCTTCGGCACCGGCCTGTACGACCGCGAGGGCGGTCTGAAGGCGGGCCAGAAGAAGACCTACGACATCACCGTCACCCGTACCTCCGGCCCCGACAAGGCCGTGTGGCACGAGCTGCACCTCGCGAACAACGCCGAGCACACCTTCCGGATCCTCGGCGACGACACGGTGCGGCTGCCGCTGAACCAGCCGGTGACGGTCCAGGTCCAGGCGGCCCCGAGGTCGGCGGGCCTCAAGAGCGCGATCCTGGAGGTCGACGACCCGCGCACGGAGGGGGTCGACCAGCAGATCCTCACCACCGTCGTGGTCTCCGCGCCGGTCGGCTTCACCTACTCCGCCTCGGGTTCGGTGCAGCGCAACAGCACCCGGTCCTACTTCCTGACCGTGCCCGAGGGCGCCAAGTCCCTCGAGGTCGCCATCGGCGGGCTGAAGGACAAGAGCCAGACCCGGTTCATCGCGATCCACCCGTACGGCACTCCGGTCGACAACACCGGCACCCCGTACTGCTACAACAACTACCTCGACGGCAACGGCTGCAAGCCGGACGTGCGCTCCTACGCCGACCCGCAGCCCGGCGTCTGGGAGGTCGAGGTCGAGGCGCGCCGTACGTCGCCGCTGCTCGACAACCCGTACAAGCTGGACGTCGCCGTCCTCGGCGCGGCCTTCGACCCGCAGACCCTGACCCTGCCCGAGGCGAAGGTCGGCGTCCCGGCCACCGCCTCCTGGAAGGTGACGAACAAGTACGCGGCGCTCGACGGCACCCTGGTCGGTGGCCCGCTCGGCTCGTCCAAGACGGCCCGCCCGGCCATCAAGCAGGGCGAGACGCGGACCACCACGGTGGACGTCCCGGCCGGCGCCAAGTCCCTCGACGTCGCGATCGGCAACGTCTCGGACGCGGCCGCCGACCTCGACCTGACCGTGTACGACGCGAACGGCAAGCAGGTCGCGCAGTCCGCCGACGGCGACTCGGAGGAGGCGGTCTCCATCCCGTCGCCGGCCGCCGGGACGTACACCATCCGGGTCGCGGGCTACTCGGTGCCGTCCGGGTCGACCGACTACGACTACCGGGACGTGTTCTTCTCCTCCTCGCTCGGCACCGTCACGGTCGACGGCTCGGCTCCGGTCAAGCTCGGCACCGGTGCCTCCGCCGCGGTGACCGCCCAGGTCACGGCCGCCGCCGAGGCCCCCGCCGGCCGCGAGTTCTTCGGCCGGGTGCAGCTGGTGAACGCCCGCGGCACCGTCGCGGGCACCGGCAGCGTGAAGATCGAGAAGGTCACGCCGTAAGGAGTGACATGAGGAGTGACACCCGCTCGGCGAGCGGGTGAGGTGAGGGGCGGGTGTCCGGACGGGCACCCGCCCCTCACGGTTCTCCGGTCGGCGTCCGGCTCGCGGACGGGCAGGCGGTGTGCCGGGCCTCGGGGAGCGCCTCGGTGATCCAGGCCCGGTTGACCGCCACGCGGGTGTCCCCGACCGCCCACAGGGAGGCGTCGGTCCGCCCCCGCTCGATCCCGACGAGCACGTGCCGGCCCACGCGCGGGGCGGGCCGCGCGCCGGCATCGAGGTCGAAGGCGACCCGGGCCGGCGTGTGCGCGGGCTCGTACGCCCGGCGCACGGTCAGCTCGATCCGGGTCCAGGGCGACCCGGACCGCGGCTCCACCGCGGCCACGGTGCCCTCGACCACCAGCTCGTAGCAGGCCAGGGCCTGGGCCGGGGCATCGGGCCGGCCGCCGTCGCCGGAGATCGTCGCCGGGGCCCGGCCCGCGCTCTTGGCTCCGTCGGCCGCGCTCGACTTGGCGTCCCCGGCGGTGCCCGCGGGCTGGGCGACGAGCCAGCCGAGACCGGCCACCATGCCGAGGGCCGCCGCGCCGGCCAGTGAGCCCAGCGCGATCCGCAGGGCCCGCCGGGAGCCGTGCGGGCGGCCCGGACGCGGCGGCCGGGCGGGGCGCGCCGGGGCGGCGGGCCGGGTGGCGCCGCGCGGGCGCCTGCCGGGCCGCGCCGGGGCGGCGGGTCCCGCGGTCTCCTCCGCGGGGGCGTCGACTGCGGGGGCGGTGGTGTCGCCGTCGGCCGGCTGCCGCGGTGCGGGTGTCCGCCCGGCATCCGGCGCGGGCCGCTCGCCCGGCTCCTCGCCGGTCAGGGCACCGGCGAGGAGGGCCAACTGTTCCCTGAGCACGGACACATCGGCCTCGGCCGCCCGGTGTTCGGCCCGGAAGGCGGGGTCACGGCGGGCCTCCTCCGGCAGGGGGTCGCCCGTGATCGCGGCCATGAGCGCGTCCATGCCGGCGTACTCCCGCGCGCCTTCCGCGCCCTCGTGTTCGGCGGTCATGTCACACCCCCTCGTCCTCGTGCTCGTGCTCGTCCTCGTGCAGCCTCGCGCGCAGGGCGCGGACCGCCGTGTGCAGCCTGCTCTTCACCGTGCCCTCGGGGATGCCCAGCTCCTCGGCGATCCCGCGCACCGGCAGGTCGGCGAAGAAGCGCAGGACCAGGACCTGGCGCTGGGTGTCGGGCAGTTCGTCCAGGCTCTGGGCGACGGCGAGGGAGAGCAGGCTGGTCTCCTCGCCGGACGGGTGCGCGGGCTCGCGCAGCGCGGCCAGCCGTTCCCCGAGCCGCTCCTGGCGCCGCTTGGCCCGGTGCCAGTCCATGGCCAGGTTGGAGGCGACCACCGCCGCCCACGCCGACACGTCCCGCGGCGCCTCCCGCCCGCTCGCGGCCCGTTCCAGCAGCCGCAGCCGGACCTGCTGCACCCCGTCCGGCAGGTCCGCCTGCGGCACGCCGCCGAGCGCGAGCACCGCCCGCACCCGGCGTTCCTGGGCCGCGTCCAGGGGATCGTCCTCGGTACGTCCGGCCCCGAACGGACCGGCGTACACCCCCTGGTCACGGCGCGCCCCTCCGCGCAGCACAAGCCACCCCCTCCCGCGTCTGCCCCTACGACGCCCGGCCGGTCGGAAACGTTCGGCCGGGCCCCCGGGACTTCGGCGAGGCGTACGTCACATCGCCGTGTGGCCGGGGCCCGGACGGGCAGGGGCGGCACAGCACAGCTTCCGGCGCGGGGCCGCCACCGAGGGAACATCTGCAGCTCAGCGGGGTGTACGACGGAGGTCCGGGAACCGTCCGGCGGGTGATCGTGTCCCACTCCTCGGGCACGCGTCGCAAAGAATTGGACAGGTGGACCGGGGTCGGCCGCATCATGGAAAAGCCCCGGTCACGCAAGAGACACACAGAACAGACACGTAGAGGGAGTCGCCGTGAGGGTCGGAATCGTCGGAGCCACCGGTCAGGTCGGCACGGTCATGCGCACCATCCTCGCGGAGCGGAACTTCCCGGTCACGGAGCTGCGCCTGTTCGCCTCGGCCCGCTCGGCCGGGACCGTGCTGGACGGCGTGACGGTGGAGGACGCGTCGACGGCCGACTTCACGGGCCTGGACATCGTGCTCTTCTCCGCGGGCGGCGCGACCTCCAAGGCGCTGGCCGAGAAGGTCGCCTCCCAGGGCGCCGTGGTGATCGACAACTCGTCCGCCTGGCGCAAGGACCCCGAGGTCCCGCTGGTGGTCTCCGAGGTGAACCCGCACGCGATCACGGACCGCCCCAAGGGCATCATCGCCAACCCGAACTGCACCACGATGGCCGCCATGCCGGTCCTCAGGCCGCTGCACGAGGAGGCCGGTCTGGAGGCGCTGGTCGTCGCGACCTACCAGGCGGTGTCCGGTTCGGGTCTCGCGGGCGTGGCCGAGCTGCACGGGCAGGTGCAGAAGGTGGCCGCCGAGGCGGACCGGCTGACCCACGACGGCGAGGCGGTCGACTTCCCCGAGCCGCAGGTCTACAAGCGCCCCATCGCGTTCAACGTGCTCCCGCTCGCGGGCAGCATCGTCGACGACGGTCTGAACGAGACCGACGAGGAGCAGAAGCTGCGCAACGAGTCGCGCAAGATCCTGGAGATCCCGGAGCTGAAGGTCTCCGGCACCTGCGTGCGCGTCCCGGTCTTCTCCGGTCACTCCCTCCAGGTGAACGCCCGGTTCGCGCGTCCGCTGTCGCCGGAGCGCGCGACCGAGCTGCTCGGCGGCGCCCCGGGCGTCGCCCTCTCCGACATCCCGACCCCGCTGCAGGCGGCCGGCAAGGACGCGTCGTACGTGGGCCGCATCCGCCGGGACGAGACGGTCGACAACGGTCTGGCCCTGTTCATCTCCAATGACAACCTCCGCAAGGGCGCCGCGCTGAACGCGGTGCAGATCGCGGAGCTGGTGGCGGCGGAGCTGAAGGGCTGACGCCTTCGGGCACAGCGCGTCACGGCACGCCACGCTACGGCAGGGCGGGCACCCCTCGGGGGTGCCCGCCCTGCCGCTTGCCATAGGGCTTTCCCTAGCGCTGCGCCGCGCAGCCGCAGGACGTCGCCCCGCGTGCGGGTCCCGTGGAAGGATGACCGAACCCACCCATATCGAGGAGATGACCGCGTGCCTGGCACAAACCTGACTCGCGAAGAGGCGCAGCAGCGGGCGAAGCTGCTCACCGTTGACTCGTACGAGATCGATCTCGACCTCTCCGGCGCGCAGGAGGGCGGTACCTACCGGTCCGTGACCACGGTGCGCTTCGACGTCGCCGAGAACGACGCGACGTCCTTCATCGACCTGGTCGCCCCGGCCGTGCACGAGGTGACGCTCAACGGGGACGCGCTCGACCCCGCCGAGGTCTTCGCGGACTCGCGGATCGTGCTGCGCGGCCTGCTGTCGGGCCGCAACATCCTGCGGGTCGTCGCCGACTGCGCCTACACGAACACCGGCGAGGGTCTGCACCGCTTCGTGGACCCGGTCGACGAGCAGGCCTACCTGTACACCCAGTTCGAGGTCCCGGACGCCCGCCGGGTCTTCGCCTCGTTCGAGCAGCCCGATCTGAAGGCGACCTTCCAGTTCACCGTGAAGGCGCCCGAGGGCTGGACGGTCGTCTCCAACTCGCCGACGCCCGAGCCGGAGGGGAACGTCTGGACCTTCGCCCCGACGCCGCGCATCTCGTCGTACATCACGGCGCTGATCGTCGGCCCGTACCACTCGGTGCACAGCGTGTACGAGAAGGACGGGCAGAGCGTGCCGCTCGGCATCTACTGCCGGCCCTCGCTCTCCGAGTTCCTCGACTCGGACGCGATCTTCGAGGTGACCCGGCAGGGCTTCGACTGGTTCCAGGAGAAGTTCGACTACGCGTACCCGTTCGAGAAGTACGACCAGCTGTTCGTGCCCGAGTTCAACGCGGGCGCGATGGAGAACGCGGGTGCGGTGACCATCCGCGACCAGTACGTCTTCCGGTCCAAGGTGACCGACGCGGCGTACGAGGTGCGCGCGGAGACGATCCTGCACGAGCTGGCCCACATGTGGTTCGGCGACCTGGTCACCATGGAGTGGTGGAACGACCTGTGGCTGAACGAGTCGTTCGCCACCTACACCTCCATCGCCTGCCAGGCCTCCGCGCCCGGCTCGAAGTGGCCGCACTCGTGGACCACGTTCGCCAACTCGATGAAGACCTGGGCGTACCGGCAGGACCAGCTGCCGTCGACGCACCCGATCATGGCGGACATCCGCGACCTGGACGACGTGCTGGTCAACTTCGACGGCATCACCTACGCCAAGGGCGCGAGCGTGCTGAAGCAGCTCGTCGCCTACGTCGGCGAGGAGGAGTTCTTCCGGGGCGTGCAGGCCTACTTCAAGCGGCACGCGTTCGGCAACACGCGCCTGTCGGACCTGCTGGGCGCGCTGGAGGAGACCTCCGGCCGTGACCTGAAGACCTGGTCGAAGAAGTGGCTGGAGACGGCCGGCATCAACGTCCTGCGCCCGGAGGTGCAGACGGACGCGGAGGGCGTCGTCACCTCCTTCGCCGTCCGCCAGGAGGCCCCGGCCCTGCCGGCGGGCGCCAAGGGCGAGCCGACGCTGCGGCCGCACCGCATCGCGATCGGCCTCTACGACCTGGCGGCCGACGGCAAGCTGGTGCGCACCGAGCGGATCGAGCTGGACGTCGACGGCGAGCTGACCGCCGTGCCGCAGCTGACCGGCAAGCGCCTGCCCGCCGTCGTCCTGCTCAACGACGACGACCTCTCCTACGCCAAGGTCCGCCTGGACGAGAAGTCACTGGGCGTGGTCACCGAGCACCTCGGCGACTTCGCGGAGTCCCTGCCGCGGGCCCTGTGCTGGGCGTCGGCCTGGGACATGACCCGTGACGGCGAGCTGGCCACCCGCGACTACCTGGCGCTGGTGCTGTCCGGCATCGGCAAGGAGTCCGACATCGGTGTCGTCCAGTCGCTGCACCGTCAGGTGAAGCTGGCGATCGACCTGTACGCCGCCCCGGCCGCCCGTGAGGCCCTGCTGGCCCGCTGGACCGACGCCACGCTGGCGCACCTGCGCTCGGCCGAGGCGGGCGGCGACCACCAGCTCGCCTGGGCGCGGGCCTTCGCCGCGACGGCCCGCACGCCGGAGCAGCTCGACCTGCTGGAGGGGCTGCTGGCCGGCTCGCAGACGATCGAGGGCCTGGCCGTCGACACGGAGCTGCGCTGGGCGTTCGTGCAGCGGCTCGCCGCGGTCGGCCGCTTCGACGAGGCGGAGATCTCGGCCGAGTACGAGCGGGACCGGACCGCGGCCGGTGAGCGGCACGCGGCCACCGCCCGGGCCGCCCGGCCGACCCCGGAGGCCAAGGCGGAGGCGTGGGAGTCGGTCATCGAGTCCGACAAGCTGCCGAACGCCGTGCAGGAGGCCGTGATCGGCGGCTTCGTGCAGAGCGACCAGCGGGAGCTGCTCGCGCCGTACGCGGAGCGGTACTTCGAGGTCGTCAAGGACGTCTGGGACTCCCGTTCGCACGAGATCGCCCAGCAGATCGCGATCGGCCTGTACCCGGCGATCCAGGTCTCGCGGGAGATCCTGGCCCGCACGGACACCTGGCTGGCCGCGGCCGAGCCCAACGCGGCCCTGCGCCGCCTGGTCTCGGAGTCCCGCTCGGGCGTCGAGCGCGCCCTGAAGGCCCAGGCCGTGGACGCCGCGGCGTCGTAGCCCCGGCAATTTCGTGAAGGGGGGCCCCGCCCCCCCCCGCCGGCCCTCAACCCAAAAAACCCCCCCCCA
>NZ_JAJSZC010000027.1:0-20040 GCF_036815105.1 Streptomyces sp. IBSBF 3136 | reverse complement strand
GGGGGGGTCGACGCCCGGTATTTTTGGTGCGGGGCGCCGGCCCCCCCGCGGGCCCCCCTTCACGCATCTCAGGCCGCCACTGCCCGCCCTCCCGCCGGACGACGGGCGGGTGTCCGCCTACCGTCGCAGCGCCGGGACCGTCGGGCGCACCGGGTCCTTCCGGGCGGTCGACCCTTCCCGGGCAGCCCTTTCGGCGGAGCCGAAGAGTCGCCGCCGCCCCGTCCCCGCCTGGCCCGCCAGCGTCGCCCCGAAGGCGAGCGCCATGCCCGCCGTCTGCACCGGGGTGAGCGCCTGGCCCAGGGCCGCCCAGCCGACCACGGCGGCGGTCAGCGGGGACAGCGGGCCGAGGAAACCGGCCTGTGTGGCGCCGAGCCGGCCGATGCCGCGGAACCAGAGCCAGTAGGCGACCGCCGTGTTCGCCAGGGCGAGGTAGAGGACGCCGGCCAGCGCACGGCCGTCGAACGCGGGCGGGGCGCCCTCGACCAGCAGCGCGACCGGCGCGATGAGCAGACCGCCCGCGGTGAGCTGCCAGCCGGCCAGGGCCAGCGGGCCGGCACCGGCCGGGCGGCCCCACCGCTTGGTCAGCACCGTCCCGGTGGCCATCGAGGCGGTGGAGGCGACGGCCGCGAGCACCCCGAGCGGGTCCAGCGCGCCGGCCCCCTTGAGCACCACGAGGCTCACCCCGACGGCGGCCACGGCCCCGGTGACCAGGTGGCGGACCGCGGGCCGCTGCCCGAGCAGCGGCATCGAGAGGCCGACGACGAACAGCGGTCCGACGGAGCCGACCACGGCGGCCGTACCGCCGGGCAGCCGGTACGCCGACACGAACAGCAGCGGGAAGAAGGCGCCGATGTTCAGCGCGCCGAGCACCGGCGCCTTCCACCACCAGTCACCGCGCGGCAGCACCCGGGTCAGCGCCAGCAGCAGGAGGCCGGCCGGCAGGGCCCGCACCAGGCCGGTGAACAGGGGGCGGTCCGGCGGCAGGAACTCGGTGGTGACGGCGTAGGTGGTGCCCCAGGAGACGGGGGCGAGCGCGGTGAGCAGCACGGTCAGGGGTCGCCTCATGGCCGGTTCCCTTCGGTCGCAGGGGGGAGTGGGGTCACACCGTGACGGGCGCCGGGGTGGCGGGGGTGCCGCCGCCGACCGTCACCGGCTGCGGCCGCACCGCCTCGGCGGGCAGCCGGCGCTCCACCCGCAACAGCAGGGCGGCGGCCACCGCGGAGGTGAGGATCAGGAAGGCCCACGGCGCCCGGCCGTCCAGCGCGAGCAGGGAGGTGAACAGGGAGGGCGCCACCGCCTTGGCCAGGGACCAGGACATCTGGTACGCCGCCATGTAGCGGCCGCGCACCGCCTCGGGTGCCGCCGACACGGCGAGCACCTCGGCGGCGGGGCTGTGGATCAACTCGCCGAGCGTGTAGACGAGGACCACCGCGACGAGGGCGCCGGCCAGGACCGGGCCCGAGCCCGGCCGCAGGGTGCCGAGCACGATCTGGGCGGCGAAGGCGGTTGCGAACAGGCCCCCGCCCAGCGCCGCGGCCCGGGTGCGCCGGGCACCGGTCCGCCGGACCCGGGCGCCGACGAACACCCCGGCCACCGCGCACAGCGCGGTGTTGACCGTGAACGCGGCACCGGTGAGCGCCACGGGCCCGTGCAGCCACTCCACGGCGAACAGCGGGAAGAGGACGGAAAGCGCCGAGTAGCTGAGGGCGTTCAGGAAGTTGGCGCCGGTGAGGACCAGGAAGGGCCGGTCGGCGAGGACGAGCCGGTATCCGGCGCCCGTCCGGCGCGCCGACGGGGTGCCGGGCGCCGCGGGCAGCGGCTTCAGCGGGCGCAGCAGCAGGGCGGCCAGCGCGAAGGAGAGGGAGTTGCCCCAGGCCGCGTAGGAGTACCCGGCGCTGCCCGCGAGGGCGATGACCAGGGTGGCCAGCAGCGCGCCCGCGCCGTTGCCCGCGTTCTGCAGCGCGCGGGTCGACGCCTGCAGCCGGTCCCTTCCCGCCCCGCGGGCCACCTCGCCGATCAGGGCCTGCTGGGCGGCCGGGAAGGCCCGGTCCGCGGCCGCGGTGACCAGCGCGACGGCGGCGAAGGCGGGGAGGGCGTGGGCGAAGGGGTAGAGGGCGAAGCCCAGGACCCGGACGCCGTACAGCAGGTACTGCACGCGTCTGGCGCCGTACCGGTCGACCATCGCGCCGGCGAGCGGCAGCGCCGCGATGCCCGCGAGGCCGGTGGCGGTCAGCACGGCGCCGACGGCCGCGAAGGACAGCCCCGTGACGCTGTGGAAGAACACCAGTGTGAACGGGACGTACATGCCCGTGCCCACTCCGTTGACCGCGGCGGCGACGGGCAGGGCCCACTCCCCCGCGACGCGTTCGCTGTCCACCCTGTGCCACTTCACCGTTCGGCTCCCCTCCCGAATGACTTGATAGAAAGTAGCTTACCCCTAAGCTACTTTTCGTCAAGCTACTTTCTTGCGGCTGACCTTCGCCGGGGCGATACTCGGCCCATGAGTGAAGGCCGCCAGCAGGGCAGGGATCCCGTCGACGCGATCATCGACCAGTGGGCGGCCGTGCGGCCCGACCTGGACACCAGGGCCATGGAGGTGTTCGGGCGGATCTACCGCCTCGCCCGTGCCATGGGCGACCGCATGGAGAAGGCCTACGCCCCCTACGGCATCTCGCGCGGCGAGTTCGACGTGCTGGCGACCCTGCGGCGCGCGGGCGAACCGTTCACCCTCTCCCCGCGCCGGCTCGCCGAGACGCTGATGCTCACCACCGGCGGCATGACGGGCCGCCTCGACAAGCTGGAACGGGCCGGGCTGCTGCGCCGCTCCCCCGACCCGCACGACCGGCGCGGCCTCCAGGTCACCCTGACCGAGAAGGGGCTCGACGCCGTCGACCAGGCGGTCGGCGCGGGTCTCGCCGTCCAGACCGCGGCCCTGGCGTCACTGGACGGCGAACAGGCCGACCTGCTGGCCGGCCTGCTGCGCGAGCTGCTCGCGGGGACCCGGGCGGAGGCGGACTGAGGACTGTTCCGGGCGACGGGCCCCCACGCGGCTGCCCCTCGGGCGGAGATCAGCTGCGGATCAGGCCTTGGCCCGGGCCTTCGCGGGCTTGGTCACGCGGGTCCTGGACTTGTCCAGGACCATCACCAGCCCCGCGATGATCGCGAACAGCGCCAGGGGGGCCAGCACGTACAGGCCCAGCGTCTGGGCGACGCTCAGGCCTGCGCCGGGGTCGTCGCCGTCGTCGCGGGTCAGCGCGAGCGCGGGGGACGACATGAGCAGCATCATCAGCGTCGTACCGGCAGCCAGGGCGCCGGCGCGCAGGGCGTTCTTCTTGTCCACGTTCTCAAGTTAGCGAACGGCCTGGAGGGCCGCGCGCCCGGGGTGCCCTACCAGGGCCCGGCCCCCTCTCCGGCCCGGCAGACCTCCAGCAGCGCGCGCAGCCTCGGCGAGGCCGTCAGCTCCTCCAGGGCGACCGGGCGGCCGTCGGGGCCGGCGACGGGCAGCCGCCAGTTCGGGTACTGGTCCCAGGTCCCGGGCAGGTTCTGCGGCCGCCGGTCGCCGACGCCGTCCGGGAGCCAGACGCCGATCAGGCGGGCCGGGGTGCGCAGCAGGAAGCGGTGGACGCCCTCGATCTCCGTCTGCTCGTCGGAGCCCGGGGGCCCGGCCGCGGGACTGTCCAGCAGCCCGAGGCTGCCCAGCAGCGCGAGCCACTCCGCCGTATCCGCGGTCGCCTCCGCGCGCTCCTCACTGGCGGAGCGGGTCAGCAGACCGAGGCGGTCGCGCAGCTCGACGTGGTCGCCGGTGAGCCGGGCGGCGGTCGGCGGCAGGTCGTGGGTGGTGGCGGTGGCCAGGCAGTCGGCGCGCCAGCGCTCCGGCGGCAGCGGGTGGCCGTCGCCCTCCCAGTCCCGCTCGAACCACAGCACGGAGGTGCCGAGCACCCCGCGCCGCTGCAGCGTCTCGCGGACCCCCGGCTCCACGGTGCCCAGGTCCTCGCCGATCACCACCGCCCCGGCCCGGGAGGCCTCCAGGGCGAGCAGGGCGAGCATGGCCTCGGCGTCGTAGTGGACGTAGGTGCCCTCGGTGGGCGGGCTGCCCTGGGGCACCCACCAGAGCCGGAACAGGCCCATCACGTGGTCGATGCGCAGGGCGCCGGCGTAGCGGAAGAGGGCGCGCAGGAGCCGGCGGAAGGGGGCGTGGCCGGAGGCGGCGAGGCGGTCGGGGCGCCAGGGCGGCAGACCCCAGTCCTGGCCGCGGGCGTTGAAGGCGTCCGGCGGGGCGCCGACGGACATACCGGCGGCGAAGTGGTCCTGCTGCGCCCAGGCGTCGGCGCCCGCCGGGTGCACCCCGACGGCGAGGTCGTGCACGATCCCGACCGGCATGCCGGCCTCGCGGGCGGTGCGCTGGGCGGCGCGGAGCTGGCCGTCGGTGAGCCAGGCGAGGCGGGAGTGGAAGTCGACGCGGGCGGCCAGTTCGGCGCGGGCCCGCGCGGTCGCGGCGGAGCGGGGGTCGCGCAGCGGCTCGGGCCACCGTTGCCAGTCGTGGCCGTGCGTCTCGGCGAGGGCGTACCAGGTGGCGTGGTCCTCGAGCGCCTGCCCCTCCTCGGCGCGGAAGGCGTCGTAGGCGGCCTGCCGCCCCGGTCCGAGCGGGACCTTGAGGACCAGTTCAAGGGCCTGCCGCTTCAGCTCCCACACCGCGTCCCGGTCGATGAGGTCGCCCTTGTCGAGGACGGCGGCGCGCAGCCGTCCGGCGCGCTCCAGCAGCGTCTGGAGCCGGGCGCGGTCCGCTGGGTCGTCGACGTGGGCGAACTCGGGGACCGCCTCGATCCGCAGGTGCACGGGGTCGGGGAAGCGGCGCGAGGACGGCCGGTACGGCGAGGGGTCGGTCGGGGCTCCGGGTACGGCCGCGTGCAACGGGTTGACCTGGACGAACCCGGCGCCGGCGGTCCGTCCGGCCCAGCCGGCCAGCTCGGCCAGGTCACCGAGGTCGCCCATGCCCCAGGAGCGCCGCGAGAGCAGCGAGTACAGCTGCACGAGGAGGCCGTAGGAGCGGCCGGCGAGCGCGGGCAGCCGGTCCGGCGCGACGACGAGGTGGGCCTGGCCGGTGCGGCCGTCCGGGGCGGTGGCGGTCACCCGGTGGACGCCGAGCGGCAGGCCCTCGGCGCCGTCGCGCGCCTCGCCCTGCTCGGTCTCGACGTCCAGCCGCGTGCCGGGGGGCAGCGCGGTGAGGGCGGCGGGGCCGCCCGGATCACCGGCCCAGTGCACGACCGTCGGCGGCAGCAGCCGCTCGCGCAGCTCGCGCTCCCGCTCGGCGAGCGCGGAGCGTACGGCGTCCGGGGTGCCCGCGTCGACGCCGAGGGCGGCCAGGGCGGCGACCACGGCGGAGGCGGGGACCGCGACCGTGCGGTCCGGGGCGGGGCGGTAGGAGGTGGCGACCCCGTGCAGCCCGGCGAGCCGGGCCAGCGGCTCGTCTTCGGGCGGCTCGTTCACGTGCGGCTCGTCCTCGTACGCCGCGGTCATCTACAGCACCGCGACGAACGCGTCGGGGACCGGGTCGGACTCGCTGGTCAGCGGGGCCGCGTCGGCGAGCGGCGGCTCACTGGTCAGCGGCTCGGCGTCGGGCAGCGGCGGCTCGCTGGTCAGCGGCGCCTCCGCGCACGCGGCCTCCGCGCTGAAGACGCACGCCTGTACGTCGGTGGTCTCGGCGGACGGGTCCGCCACGGGTTTCCACTGGGCCGGGATCGGGAGACGAGCCGGTACGGCCACGGGGGCCTCCTTGTCACTGGGTCGATTGCTGCGGCTTGCGGTGGTTACGGCAGGCCTACCCAGAGACGGCGGCGGCACTCTCCACGACAGGTGGGGCAGGGGTGCGCGCCTCGTGGTGATCCGGTACCGGCCGGACCGTCGATAGAGGGGGTGTGAGACTGTTCCGCCCCGTGGGGGGCCAGCGGGAGAAGGACGGCGCCGGCGGCGACGCGGCACTGCTGCGGGCCGTCGCGGCGGGGGACGCCGCGGCGATGGCCGAGCTGTACGACCGGCACGCCGGATGGCTGTACGCGCGCCTCACACGGCGCTGCGCCGATCCCGAGGTCGTCCGGGAGGTGCTCCAGGACACCTTCGTCACGGTGTGGCGCTCGGCGTCCGGGCACCGCGGGCAGGAGACCGGCGGCTGGCTGTGGACCATCGCGGCGCGGCGGCTGGTCGACGCCCGTCGGGCGCAGGAGCGGGCCGCCCGGCTGGCGGGCCCGCCGCTGGAAGCGGAGCCGCACGGCCGGTACGCGGCCACGGCGTCCGCCGAGGACAGGGTGCTGGCCAGGCTGGAGTACGGCGACGTCGGCGCCGCCCTGGACCGGATCTCCCCGGAGCTGCGCGAGGTGCTGCGCGCCACCGTCGTGGACGGGCTGAGCACCCGGGAGGCGGCGCGGCTGCTCGGCATTCCCGAGGGCACGGTCAAGTCCCGCGCCCGGCGGGCCCGCGCCGAGCTGCGCACGGCCCTCGGCCACCTGCACCCGTCCCCGCTGGGAGGTACGGCATGACCCGCGGCAACGCCCATGTGTGGCACGCCTGCGACGACCTCGTCGCCCGCTACGCCGACGGCTCCCTGCCGGAGCCGGACGCCTGGTCGCTGGAGAAGCACCTGGAAGGCTGCGCGGGGTGCGCCGTCCGGGTGTCGCGGGCGGTGCGCGGCACGGCGCCCGGCGCGCTGCTGGCGCAGGTGCGCGAGGCGGTGCTGGAGGCCGCGCCGGTCCCGGCGCCGCCCCGCGCCGCCCGCCTGCTGTGGGCCGCCGGGCCCGCGGTGCGCGGGGCGTGGCTGCCCGCCGTGCTGCTGGTGGCCGTCGGGGCGATGGCCCTGGGGTACGGCGGCGGGTTCCACGGGACGCGGGCGCTGCTGCTGGCGATCGCTCCGGTCGTGCCGGTCGCCGGGGTCGCGCTGTCCTACGGACCGCACGCCGACCCGCTGTACGAGGTGGTCGCGGCCACTCCCGCGGGCGGGCTGCGGCTGGCACTGACCCGGACGGCCGTGGTGCTCGCGGTGTGCCTGCCGCTGCTGACCCTCACCGGTCTGCTGCTGCCGGCCTCGGGTGCCCCGGCCGCCGCGGCCTGGCTGCTGCCCGGGCTGGCGCTGTCCCTGGCCACGCTGGCCATGGCCTCCTTCACCGGCTGCCGGACGGCGGCCGGTGCGACGGCGGGGGGCTGGCTGTGCGCCGTGCTCGCGCCGGTGCCGGCCGCCCCGGGCGGCGAGGCCACGCAGCGGCTGGCCGAGCAGCTCTCCCGCTGTCTGGACGGCGCGGGGGCGCAGGGCGCGTGGGCTGCGGCGGCAGCGCTGAGCGCCGCCCTGCTCGCGGCCCGCCGCCCGGCCTACGACCGCCTGCCGCGCCGCTAGGGCCTGTCGGCCGAATCGGGCCGGAGCCGGGCGCGGCAGCCCACCCCCGAGCCCTGGCACCGCGCCCCGATCCGCCTCGATCAGGCCGGATCCGGCCTGATCCGAACCGAAGGCCCTGGGGCCCACGCCCGCTGCGGAAGTACGCAGAGCCGGTGGGCCCCCTCCGATCCCAACCTCCGAACCTCCGAATCTCCGAACCTGCGAACCTGCGATCCGCCGGTGACCGCGGCCGCCTGGCCCGTCCCGGCACCCTCTGGGAGACCCCTTTGAGTTCCGTACTCGTGACCGGGCTGCGCGTCCGGCACCGCAAGACCCTCGCGCTGGACTGCGTCGATCTGGACCTCGGCACCGGGGTGCACGGCCTGCTCGGGCCGAACGGTGCCGGGAAGACCTCGCTGATCCGGGTCCTGGCCACCGTGGCGCAGCCGTCCGACGGCCGGGTGGAGATCCTCGGCCGGGACACCGCCGAGCAGCGGGGGCGGGCCGAGGTCCGGCGCCGGCTCGGCTATCTGCCGCAGGAGTTCGGCTACTACCCGGGCTTCACCGTGCGGGAGTTCGTCGCGTACGTGGCCTGGCTGAAGGAGGTGCCCGCCGCGCGGGTGCCGGCCGCCGTGGCGGACGCCGTGGCCCGGGTCGGTCTCGCGGACCGCATCGACGCGAAGATCCGCACCCTGTCCGGGGGCATGGTCCGCCGGGTCGGCATCGCGCAGGCCCTCGTCAACGAACCGGGTGTGCTGCTGCTGGACGAGCCGACCGCCGGTCTTGACCCCGAGCAGCGGGTGGAGTTCCGCGAGCTGCTGCGCGAACTCGGCACCTCGGCCACGGTGATGGTCTCCACCCACCTGGTGGAGGACGTGGCCGCAGCCTGCACGGAGGTCACCCTGCTGGACGCGGGCCGGATCGCCTACCGGGGCACACCGCGGTCGCTCTCGGAGCTGGGCGAGGTCTCGGACGGGCCCGGCGACCACCCGATCGAGCGCGGCTACACGGCCGCGCTGCGGGCCCACCGGACCACGGGTGCGCGGGAGTCGGTGCGATGAGTGCGGTGAACGTACTGGAGGCGCCCGTACGCGTGTCCCATCCGCTGCGCGCGCAGGCCGTGCGCGGCTTCGCACCCTTCGCCGGGGCCGCCGTGGTGCTCACGCTCGGAGTGCTGCTGATCGGCAGCTCGGCGCACTGGCAGGGCGGCTGGGCGGAGACCGCCGCCCAGCTGCACAACAGCGTGCTGATCTCCGTTCCGCTGGCCGCGGCGGCGGGCTGCTGGCAGGGCGGGCGGGAGCGGCGGCGCCGTACCGAGGAGCTGTGGGGGACGGTCGTCCGGACGCCACTGGTCCGGTTCCTGGCCTCGGCGCTGCCGGTCGCGTTCTGGACGGCGGCCGGCCACCTGGTCGCGGCGGGGCTCGCGATGCTCGCCACCTGGCCCTACGCGCAGGGCGACCGGCCCCGGCTCGGCACGCTGCCCGGGGACGCCGTGGCGGTGGCGGCGGCCGCGCTGCTCGGGCACGTGGTGGGCCGGGCCGTGCCCACCCGGCTGGCCGCGCCGCTGCTGGCGACAGCCGGGTACGTGGGGCTCGGTGTGCTCGCGTCGGCCGACCCGGGGCTCGCCGGGCACCTCGACCCGGCCTTCCCGATCATGGACACCGACGTCCCGGTGTGGTGGCAGCCGCTCGCGATGGCCGGGTGGACGGCCGGCCTGGCGCTCGCCGCCACGCTCGGGTACGCCGCGCGGCGCCGGACGACGGCCCTGCTGCCGCTGGCCGCCGCCGTGGCGGCGGCCACGGTGCTGGGACAGACCGGGGACGGCCTGTGGCACGAGGACCCGCTCGCCCGCAGGCACGTCTGCGACACCTCGACCACCCCGGCGATCTGCGTCGACGCCCGGTACGCGGGGATGCTCCCGCAGATCGGCGAGGCCCTGTCCGGCATCACGGGCAGGCTGAAGGGGGTCCGGAACCTGCCGGTGCGGTGGGAGGACCAGAACCACCCGATACGCGGGACCGAGGCCCGGCTGCCCATGCTGACGCCGCTCGGCTGGTCGGTCGTGCGGGGGCGGCTGGCCGATCCGCGGCAGTACGCCTGGGAGGCGGCGGCGGCGCTGGAACGGCGCCCCGAGTGCCTCCACCCGACGCGGCGGATGCTCGTCGCCGACGACGCCGTGGAGAGCTACCTGGCGCCCAACCCGCTCCAGGACGACACGGACGCGTGGGACGCGAAGGGCAGCGCGGAGCAGCGTGCGCAGGCGCGGTCCCGCAGGGCCGCGCGCACCCGGCTGCGCACCATGGGCGAGGCGGAGCGCCGCGCCTGGCTGTCGGCGTACTTCGCGACGGCGGGCACCTGTGACGTGAAGGGGGTGCCGGCCCTGTGACCGGACTCGTGCTCTACGCCCGCTCCCGCGCCGTTCCGCTCGCGCTGCTCGCGCTGGCCGGCACCACCGCCTTCGCGGTCTGGGCCGCGCGCGGCCTGGACGCCTACCTGGACCCCGACCGCCGGGTGCCGGTCGTCGCGCTGGCCCCGCTGATGGCGGCCGCGGTGATCGGCACGAGTCTGCACACGGCCTCGGACGAGCTGGACCGGACGGCGGTACGGCCGTGGTGGCCGCGCCGGCTGGCGCAGCTGGGGGCGCTGACGGCCCTGGCGGCGACGCTGCTGCCGCTGGCGGTGCTGGGGCACGCCGAGACGTTCGGCGCGCCCGCGGTGGTCCGCAACACGCTCGGCTGCACGGGCGTCACGGCGGCTTCGGCCGTCCTGCTCGGCGCGCGGCTGAGCTGGCTGCCCGCCTTCGGCTACGTGAGCGCCGTGTACCTGGCCTCGGTGGGGACGCGCGGGCGCGCGGTCACGGTGTGGGCCTGGCCCATGCAGCCGGGCCCGCAGCCGGGCGCCTGGGCGGCGGCGCTCGCCGCCTTCGTGCTGGGCGCCGCCGTGTACGCCGTGCGCGGGGCGCGCGCGGAGGGGCCCCGCGGCTGAACGGTGCCGTCCGGCCACGGGGTGCGCGAAAGCCCGGATCGTCAGGCGGAGATGCCGTCGATCCGGGCCATGGCGTCGTCCGCGCCGTACGGCTGCAAGTAGGGCAGCCAGCGCGGGTCCCTGTGGCCGGTCCCGATGATGCGCCAGGCCAGACCGGTGGGCGGAGCGGGTTTATGGCGCAGCCGCCAGCCCAGTTCGACGAGGTGGCGGTCGGCCTTGACGTGGTTGCAGCGGCGGCAGGAGGCCACCACGTTGTCCCAGACGTGTTTGCCCCCGCGGCTGCGCGGGATGACGTGGTCGACGCTGGTTGCGACGCCACCGCAGTACATGCACCGACCCCCGTCCCGGGCGAAGAGCGCGCGGCGGGTGAGCGGAACGGGCCCGCGGTACGGAACCCGGACGAAACGCTTGAGCCGGACCACGCTGGGTGCGGGGACTGTCACGGTCGCGCTGTGCATAAAGGCGCCGGATTCCTCGAGGGAGACGGCCTTGTTCTCCAGGACGAGGACGAGCGCGCGGCGGAGCGGTACGACGCCGAGCGGCTCGTACGACGCGTTGAGGACCAGGACATGCGGCACGGGTGCCTCCTTGGGCGTCGGCGGCGCGTGGCTCGCGCCGGGACGATCTGAGGTCAGTCTCCCCTCATGCCTGGTGAACGCGCCACCATGTCCCGGTAACGGGCTGGGAGTGTTTTCGACCACACCTGGTGGATCCCCAGGATCACGGCCTGTTCAAGCCGGGGTGAGACCGGTCTCTCCTCCCGGATCGGCGCGGAGCACACACGATGCCCCGTTAGTGTGTTGGTTCTGTCCGTCCGGTGACCTTTTCGTGATCGCGAAAGCCTTGACCGCCCCGCCTTGACCGCCCTGCCGGAACGGACCGCGCAGCACCATGGAGGTACCTGCCGTGTCCTTGCCCGTCGTCCAGCTGGCCGCCGGCGCGTCACCGTCTCCCTCCCCCTCCGGTTCGACCGCACCGGCCGTTCCCTCGCTCCAGGACGCCCAGGAGAGCGCGACGAACGCGGCGAGCTGGGTGGAGCAGAACTGGTCGACCTGGCTCGCGATGGGTCTGCAGATCCTGCTGGTCGTGGTCGTGGCCGTCACGCTCAGAGCGATGGTCCGGCGGGCGATCACCAAGCTGATCGAGCGGATGACCCGGTCGGCCCAGGCGGCGGAGGGCAGCGCGCTGGGCGGGCTGCTGGTCAACGTCGAGCGGCGGCGGCAGCGGGCCGCCGCGATCGGCTCGGTGCTGCGCTCGGTGGCCAGCTTCCTGATCCTCGGCACGGCCGCGCTGATGGTGCTGTCCACGTTCAAGATCAACCTGGCGCCGCTGCTGGCCTCGGCCGGTGTGGCCGGTGTGGCGATCGGTTTCGGCGCCCGGAACCTGGTCACGGACTTCCTCTCCGGCGTGTTCATGATCCTGGAGGACCAGTACGGCGTCGGTGACGTGATCGACGCGGGCGTGGCCTCCGGCGAGGTGATCGAGGTCGGGCTGCGGGTGACCAAGCTGCGCGGCGCCGACGGCGAGATCTGGTACGTCCGCAACGGCGAGGTCAAGCGGATCGGCAACCTCTCCCAGGGCTGGGCGACGGCCGGGGTCGACGTGACCGTGAAGGCGGCCGAGGACCTGGACCGGGTCAAGGCCACGCTGGACGAGGTCGCCGAGAAGATGAGCAAGGAAGAGCCCTGGAACGAACTGCTGTGGGGCCCGGTCGAGGTGCTCGGCCTGGACTCCGTGCTGATCGACTCCATGGTGGTCCGGGTCACGGCCAGGACCATGCCGGGCAAGGCGGTGACCGTGGAGCGGGAACTGCGCTGGCGCATCAAGCGGGCCTTCGACGCGGCGAGCATCCGCATCGTGGGCGGGGCGACGGCCCTGGAGGACGCCGAGGACGCCCCGGACCCGATGGCGGCGGTGGCGGCCCCGTCGGCATACTCCAGCGCGGACTCCCCGCAGACGGCGGCGGCGTCGCCGATCGCGGTGCAGCGCTCGACACCGCCCGCCAAGTAGCCGGGCCGCCCGGCGCACCCGCCCGGACCACGCCCCCGAGGTAACGACTCTGTTGCCGCGGGGGCGTTGTCTATTGACGCCCTCTTCGTCCTGGGCTTACGTTCCTCCCACGCCAATAGGAAAGTTTCCTAACAGTGATCTTCCCGGTGGCCGGTGATCAAGGCTGGACGGCATGGCCGGGTCACTGAAAAGCTGGGCAGCTGGAAAGGCAGGTGTCGAGACGCATGGCAGGAACCGCCGGTACGCCGGGCACCCCGCGCGTCCTGCGCGCCATGAACGACCGCGCCGCCCTCGACCTCCTGCTGGAGCACGGGCCGCTGTCGCGCACCCGGATCGGCAAGCTCACCGGCCTGTCCAAACCGACCGCCTCACAGCTGCTCGCCCGCCTGGAGGCGGCGGGACTGGTCCGGGTCACCGGCACCAGCGAGGGCCGGCCGGGACCCAACGCCCAGCTGTACGCGGTCAACCCGGCCGCCGCCTACGCCGCCGGCCTGGACGTGACCCCGCACCGCATCCGAGCCGCCGTCGCCGACGTCACCGGCCGCACCGTCGGCGAGTTCGAACTGCCCACCCCCGGCCGCCGCCCGGCGCACCCGGTGGTCCGGCAGGTCACCGATTCCCTCGACGGCGCCGTGAAGGCCGCCGGGCTCGCCCGGGACGACGTGCACCGCCTGGTCATCGGCACCCCCGGCGCCTTCGACCCGGGCACCGGGCGGCTGCGCTACGCCTCCCACCTGCCCGGCTGGCACTCCCCCACGCTGCTCGACGAACTCGCCGCCGCGCTGCCGATGCCGGTCGAGTACGAGAACGACGTCAACCTCGTCGCCGTCGCCGAACAGCGGCTCGGCGCGGCCCGCGGCCACGCGGACTTCGTGCTGCTGTGGAACCAGGAGGGCATGGGCGCCGCCCTGGTCCTCGGCGGGCGGCTGCACCGCGGCTGGACCGGCGGCGCCGGCGAGGTCGGCTTCCTCCCGGTGCCCGGCACCCCCCTGGTGCGCCAGGTGACCAAGGCCAACAGCGGCGGCTACCAGGAGCTGGCCGGCTCCCAGGCCGTACCGAAGCTGGCCCGCGAACTCGGCATCGAGGACGTGCCGCCGGGGCCGTACACCGAGGTGGCCGCGGAACTGCTGGCCCGGGCCGCCGACCACGCGGGCGGACCGCACCGGGAGCTGCTGCGGACCTACGCGACCCGGCTGGCCACCGGTCTCGCCTCGCTCGTCTCCGTCCTCGACCCCGAACTCGTCGTCCTCAGCGGCTCCGCTCTGACAGCCGGCGGCGAGGTGCTGCGCGCCCTCGTCCAGGCCGAGCTGGAGGAGCTGGCCGCGGCCCGGCCGCGGCTGGTCGTCGGCGACGTCCACGAACACCCCGTACTGCGCGGCGCGCTGGAGTCCGCGCTCGCCGCCACCCGCGACGAGGTCTTCGACACCTCGCGCTGAGCGCACCCGCCTTCCCCCGGCTTCCCTGGCTTTCCCCGGCTTCTTCTCCTGTTTTTCCCGACCCCGTCCCTGGGAGACCTCGTCATGCCCACAGCCATACCCCGAGTGGCCCGAAAAGCGGCGTTCGCCCTGACCGCCTCCGCCGTGCTGCTCACCGCCGCGTGCACCGGCCAGTCGAACTCCGGCGCCACGGACGACCCGTCGAAGGACACGACGATCAACTTCTGGCACGCCTGGAGCGCGCCGAACGAGGTGAAGGCGGTCAAGTCACTGGTCGCCGGCTTCGAGAAGACGCACCCCAACATCCACGTGAACGTCGTCGGCAACATGACCGACGACAAGATCAACCAGGCGCTGCGCGGCGGCGGCGACCGGGCCCCCGACGTCATCTCCTCCTTCACCACCAACAACGTGGGCAAGTTCTGCTCCTCGGGTGCGCTGATCGACCTCGACCCCTTCTTCAAGAAGGCGGGCATCGACCCGGAGACGACCTTCCCGAAGGCGATGAACGAGTACACCCGGTTCGACGGCGACCGCTGTACCGTGCCGCTGCTCGGTGACGCCTACGGCCTCTACTACAACAAGACGGCGTTCGAGAAGGCCGGCATCGCGCACCCGCCGAAGACCTGGTCCGAGTTCGAGGCCGACGCCAAGAAGCTGACGATCCCCCAGGGCGGCACCTACAAGCAGCTCGGCTTCATGCCGGACTACCACGGCTGGGAGTCGACCACCGAGCACTACTTCGCGCAGTTCTCGCCGACGTACTTCGGCAAGGACGGCAAGTCCGCCCTGGCCACGGACCCGGCCTTCGAGAAGGGCTTCACGCTGCAGAAGAAGCTCGTGGACGAACTCGGCGGTTTCCAGAAGCTGGAGAGGTTCCGGGCCACGCTGGGCGACGAGTGGGGCCCCAAGCACCCCTTCCACACCGGCCAGGTCGCCATGCAGCTCGACGGCGAGTGGCGGCTCGGGATGGCCGAGGAGGCCAAGCCGAAGTTCGAGATCGGCGTGGCCCCGCTGCCCGTACCGGACGACCAGGCCGACCGGTACGGCAAGGGCTACATCACCGGCACCATCGCCGGCATCGCCGCCACCAGCCACAAGCAGAACGCCGCCTGGGAGCTGGTGAAGTACATGACCACGGACACCGACGCGGTGGTCGGCTTCGCCAACGACATCCACAACGTGCCCTCGACGCTGGCGGCGCTGAAGTCACCGAAGCTGAAGTACGACCCGCGGTTCAGGACCTTCCTGGACATCGCCGCGAACCCGGACTCCACCACCACGCCCGCCTCGATCAACGGCGGCGTGTACCTGGTGACGATCCAGCAGTTCGGCTACGACTACGAGAGCGGCAAGGTCACCGATCTGAAGGCCGGGCTGAGGAAGACGGCCGCGCAGATCGACACGGACATCGCGCAGGCGAAGTAGCCATGACCGCGCTCACCCTCGCCTCGAAGCGCCGCCGGTCGGCGCTGCGCACGGCCGCCTTCATGTCACCCTGGCTGATCGGCTTCGCGGTCTTCTTCGCGTACCCGCTGATCTCCACGGTCTACTTCTCGTTCATGCACTACGACGGCTTCCGGCCGCCGACGTGGAGCGGCGCGAAGAACTGGACGTACGTCTTCGAGCACTACCCGCTGTTCTGGCCCGCCCTGCGCAACACGCTCTGGCTGGTGCTGGTCATGGTGAGCCTCCGGGTCGTCTTCGGACTCGGCGTGGGACTGCTCATCACGAAGATCAAGACCGGTGCCGGGGTCTTCCGCACCCTGTTCTACCTGCCGTACCTCGCCCCGCCGGTGGCGGCGACCATGGCCTTCGCCTTCCTGCTCAACCCCGGTACGGGCCCGGTCGACTCCCTGCTGGAGAAGGCGGGCATCTCGGCGCCGGGCTGGTTCAACGACCCCGCCTGGTCCAAGCCGGCCCTGACCCTGCTGGCCCTGTGGGGCATCGGCGACCTCATGGTCATCTTCATGGCCGCGCTGCTCGACGTACCGGCGGAGCAGTACGAGGCGGCCGAACTGGACGGGGCGTCGGCGTGGCAGCGGTTCCGCTACGTCACCCTGCCCAACATCTCCCCGATCGTGATGTTCGCCGTGGTCACCGGCGTGATCCAGACGATGCAGTACTACACGCAGCCGCTGGTCGCCGGGAAGGTCGCCTCCGGCGTGATCCAGGGCGCGGGCACCCAGTTCGAACCGGGCTACCCGGACAAGTCCACGCTCACCCTCCCGCAGCTCGTCTACAACCTCGGCTTCCAGCGCTTCGACTACGGCTCCGCCTGCGTGGTGGCGCTGGTGCTGTTCGCCCTGTCCATGGCGTTCACGGCACTGCTGATGCGGCGCCGGGGTGGCCTCGTCCAGGCAGGTGACTGACCATGACCCAGGTACTCGACAAGCCGGTGAGGGCCGCGCGGCGGATGCCCGAGGCCGAGCGGACCGCCCGGCGCAGGACGCTCCTGGAGTGGATCGCGGTCCACTCGCTCGGCGTCGCAGCCGCGCTGTTCTTCACCCTGCCCTTCGTCTTCGTGTTGCTGACCTCGCTGATGAGCGACTCCCAGGCGCTCAGCCGGGACCTGGTCCCGCACACCTGGGAATGGGCCAACTACCGGAAGGTCTTCGACACCCCCGGCTTCCTGACCTGGTGGCGCAACACCCTGGTCTACGCCGGCCTGGGCACCGTACTGACCGTGGTCTCCTCGCTCCCGGTCGCCTACGCGCTGGCCAAGTTCCGCTTCCGCGGCCGCAGTCTGTCCCTCATGCTGGTGATCTCGATGATGATGCTGCCCCCGCAGGTGGTCATCATCCCGATGTACCTGTTCTGGGCGAAGCAGCTCGACCTGTCGGGCACGCTGTGGCCGCTGATCGTCCCGATGGCGTTCGGGGACGCGTTCTCCATCTTCCTGCTGCGCCAGTTCCTGATGACGATCCCGAACGAGTACGTGGACGCCGCCAAGGTGGACGGCTGCGGGGACCTGCGCATCCTGCTGCGGATCATCGTGCCCATGGCCCGCCCCGGCATCGCCGCCGTGGCCCTGTTCCAGTTCTTCTACGCCTGGAACGACTACTTCGGCCCCCAGATCTACGCCTCGGAGAATCCCGGCGCCTGGACGCTCTCCTACGGCCTGGAGTCCTTCAAGGGGGCGCACCACACCGACTGGAACCTCACGATGGCCGCGACCGTGCTGGTCATGGCCCCCGTGATCCTCGTGTTCTTCTTCGCCCAGAAGGCGTTCGTCGAAGGCGTCACTCTGACCGGAGTTAAGGGTTGATCCGCATATGAAACTCACCGTGGTCGGCGGAGGCTCGACCTACACCCCCGAACTCATCGACGGCTTCGCGCGCCTCAGGGACACCCTGCCGGTCGAGGAGCTGGTCCTCGTGGACCCGGCGGCCGAACGCCTGGAGCTGGTGGGCGGCCTGGCCCGCCGCATCCTCGCCCGGCAGGGCCACCCGGGCCGCGTCGTCACCACCTGCGACCTGGACGCCGGCGTCGACGGCGCCGACGCGGTGCTGCTCCAGCTCCGGGTCGGCGGCCAGGCGGCACGGGAGCAGGACGAGACCTGGCCGCTGGAGTGCGGCTGCATCGGCCAGGAGACCACCGGCGCGGGCGGCCTCGCCAAGGCGCTGCGCACGGTCCCGGTCGTCCTCGACATCGCCGAGCGGGTCCGCCGGGCGAACCCGCGCGCGTGGATCATCGACTTCACCAACCCGGTCGGCATCGTCACCCGTGCCCTGCTCCAGGCCGGTCACCGTGCGGTCGGCCTGTGCAACGTGGCGATCGGGCTCCAGCGCAAGTTCGCGGCCCTGCTGGGCACCGACCCCCGGGACGTGCACCTGGACCACGTGGGCCTGAACCACCTCACCTGGGAGACCGGTGTGCGGCTCGGCGGCCCCGAGGGCGCGAACGTCCTGCCCAAGCTGCTGGCCGGACACGGCGACGCCATCGCCGACGACCTGCGCCTGCCCCGCCCGCTGCTGGACCGCCTGGGCGTGGTCCCGTCGTACTACCTGCGCTACTACTACGCGCACGACGAGGTGGTGCGGGAACTGGGCACCAAGCCCTCCCGGGCGGCGGAGGTCGCGGCCATGGAGCGTGAGCTGCTGACGATGTACGGCGACCCGTCCCTGGACGAGAAGCCGGCGCTGCTGGCCAAGCGGGGCGGGGCCTTCTACTCGGAGGCGGCGGTGGACCTGGCGGCGTCCCTGCTGGGCGGCGGGGGCAGCCCGTACCAGGTGGTGAACACGCTCAACAAGGGCACCCTGCCCTTCCTGCCGGACGACGCGGTGGTCGAGGTGCAGGCGGCGGTGGGCCCGACGGGGGCCACGCCCCTGCCGGTGCCGGACCTGGACCCGCTGTACGCGGGCCTGGTGGCGAACGTGACGGCGTACGAGGAACTGGCCCTGGAGGCGGCCCTGCGGGGCGGCCGGGACCGGGTCTTCCGCGCCCTGCTGAGCCATCCCCTGATCGGCCAGTACGCGTACGCCGACGCCCTCACCGACCGACTGATCGCGCACAACCGGGAGCACCTCGCGTGGGCCTGACCGCAACCGACACCGCGAGTGTCCTCGCCATCGACGCGGGCAACAGCAAGACCGACGTGGCCGTGGTGACGGCCGCCGGGGAGGTGCTGGCCACGGCACGCGGCGGCGGGTTCCGCCCGCCCGCGGTGGGCGTGGGCCCGGCGATGGACGCGCTGGCCGAGCCGGTCGGGCGGGCGCTCGCGGACGCCGGCCTGCCCGCCGTCTCGCACGTCTCCGCCTGCCTCGCCAACGCCGATCTGCCGGTGGAGGAGGAGCAGTTGGCCACCGCGCTGCACACCCGGGCGTGGGGCGGCTCGGTGGAGGTGCGCAACGACACCTTCGCGATCCTGCGGGCCGGGGTGGCCGAGCCGCGGGGCGTCGCCGTGGTGTGCGGCGCGGGCATCAACTGCGTGGGCATGCGGCCCGACGGCCGCACCGCCCGGTTCCCGGCCATCGGCCGCATCTCCGGGGACTGGGGCGGCGGCTGGGGCCTGGCCGAGGAGGCGCTGTGGCACGCGGCCCGGGCGGAGGACGGCCGGGGCGGGCCGACAGCGCTGGCCGGGACGCTGCCGGCGCATTTCGGGCTGCCGTCCATGTACGCGCTGATCGAGGCCCTGCACCTCGGGCACGTCGAGCACGACCGCAGGCACGAGCTGACGCCCGTGCTCTTCGCGACGGCCGCCGGGGGCGACCCGGTGGCGCGGTCCCTCGTGGACCGGCTCGCCGAGGAGGTCGCGACGATGGCCACGGTGGCCCTGACCCGCCTCGGCCTGCTGGCCGAGGAGACGCCGGTGCTGCTGGGCGGCAGCGTGCTGACCGCGGGCCACGCCCGGCTGGACGACGGCATCCGGGGCCTGCTGGCCGCCCGGGCCCCCAAGGCCGACGTCCGGGTGGTGACGGCGGGTCCGGTCCTGGGCGCGGCCCTGCTGGGCCTGGACCGGCTCGGCGCGGGCGCGGCGGCACAGGCGCGGGCGCGGGCTCACTGGGAGACCGGCCTGCCCCGGACGCGGGGCCGGCAACAGGCGGCCACCTAGGGCGTGTTGCCGCCTGCGTCCACGTAGAGGCAGAAGGGATGGCCGGCCGGGTCGAGCAGCACCCGCACACCGGGCTGCGGCTGGTGGCCGGCCTCCCGCGCGCCGAGTTCCCGCGCGTGCGCCACGGCGGCCGGCAGGTCCGCCACCTCGAAGTCGAGGTGCATGGTCATCCGCTGCTCACCGGGCCGGGCGGGCCAGACCGGCGGGACGTACCCGGCCGAGCGCTGGACGGCGAGGTAGGCCACGCCCTCCGGCGGCGCGACGGCCGCCCCGTCGTCGTCCTCCCTGGCGATCTCCCAGCCGAGGAGGTCCGCGTAGAAGCGCGCCAGGGCCCCCGGGTCGGGTGCCTCCAGCACCACGCCCCACCAGTCGTGCCGCGCCGTGCGGGGCGTGCCGGGCTCGTGACTCGGTCGTCCGTGCATGCCCGCGAACGCTACAAGGAACCGAACAGCCGCGCAGGGCGTGTTGAGGGACAGGGGGTGGTGCGGCACGCTCCTCGCGCCGGCATGCCGTAGGTTGCGCTGCGATCCGATCAAGATCGCGTGAAGGCTGGTGCGGATGCCGGCCCGGGCGGTGATACTTGGCGGCGAACGGATGACCATGGGGGAGGTCAAGTGACACACCCGCCGAAGAGCAGCGCGGCGCCGCCGCACGCGGGCCCCGCCCTGCCCGCGGTTCCCCCGCAGCCCGGCCCG
>NZ_JAJSZC010000026.1:0-51520 GCF_036815105.1 Streptomyces sp. IBSBF 3136 | reverse complement strand
GCCCCGGCCACCTCGGCCACCCCGCTCGCTCCGGCCGCTCCGCCCGTCGTCACAGCCGTCCCGTCCGCGCCGTCGTCGGCCGCGTCGGGGCCGAACGCGCGTAGCAGCAGGCGTAGTTCGCCGAGTGCCGAGCGGGCACCTGTTTCGATGGCGCGCAATGCCTGGCGGGCCTGGTCGGGTTTCTGGATGAACACGTCGTCGGCCGCGGCCGCCTGGACGACCATCACCGACAGGGTGTGGGCGACGACGTCGTGGACCTCGCGTGCGATCCGTGCGCGTTCCTCGACCACGGCCCGGCGCGTCTCCGCTCTCGTCCGTTCCTGCTGCGCCCTGCGCCACTGGCCCGCCATCCACGCCAGAGCCACCGTCAGGAGGTAGACGGCCAGGCCGGCGGGGCCACCCGCGCGAAAGGCCAGCGGGGCCGGCAGGCACATCGCCGCCAGCGCTCGTACCGAAATCCGGCGCGGCCTGGTGGCCGACAGCACGCACAGGGTGATCTGCGCCGCGAGCAGCGCCCCGGTGAGGGTCACCGCGGGCAGCAGCGCCCACACCGCCAGCCCCGTCACCGCGTTCACGGCCAGCACGGCGGCCGGGGCACGCGTCTGCCATCTCAGGGCGCAGACCTGCGTAAGGACCAGGATCACGGCCGCGGGCAGGCGCGGGCCGTGTTCCGCCCCGGCGACGAGCACCGAGGTGCCGAGGACGGTGAGGACCACGGCGGCCGACGCCCACCACAGCCTCCGGGCCGCCCCGGCCGGCAGCCCGCCCGGCGCCTGCCCGGCGAAGGCGCCGTCCGGGTATGTGTTGCTGCCATCCACGCCCCGACCCTACCCAGGGGAGCGCGGCGAACCGGTGCTGCGTGCCCGCTGGCATCGCCCCCTTGGGGTGAAGGGGCGCCCGACCGGATTCATGTCGCGATATAGCGCTAGTCTTCTCCTCGCGTCGCCGACCGCGCCGCGCGGAGACGTTCGACAGGTCCAGGACGGCCAGGACCAGGAACAGAACCCGGTCCAGGTCCGGGTCGGGTCCGGGTTCCACCACGATCGGAGCAGGACGGAAACATGTCGGGAGAGATCTCACCCACCGGGCAGCGCCCCGGCGACGGCTCGTCGCCCGGGCTGCGTGCCTCTCACGCGGACCGTGACCGGGTGGTGGACGTGCTGCGGATCGCGGCGGGAGACGGCCTGCTGAGCGCGGACGAACTGGACGAGCGCCTGGAAGCCGCCCTGTCGGCACGGACACTGGGCGAGCTGGCCCCGCTCACCGCCGACCTGCCGCCCGCCGGTGTGATGGGTGCCGAGGTCAAGGACGTGATCCGGATCGAGCAGGTCCACAGCGGCCCCGTCGAGCGCGCGGGACGCTGGGTGGTGCCGCGCAGGCTGGAGCTCGCGGTGACGTTCTGCGAGGTGACGCTCGACTTCACCGACGCCGTGATCACGCACGACACCCTGTGTATCGACGTGGCCATGACGGGCAAGACACTGACACTGGTCACCGGACCGGGCATCGAGGTCGACACCGACGGCCTTCAGCTGGTGCACGGAAAGGTCAAGCACCGCCAGGTTCCGTCCGCTCCCGGCACGCCGGTCAGGTTGCGCGTGGAGCTGGTCGGCCAGAAGGCTCACGGCCGCGTGGTGGTTAGGCCCCCACGCCGGACCTTCGGGCAGTGGCTGCTGCGTCGGCCCGCGCGCCATTCCGCGGGCGACTGACACCGCCGTGTCGCACCGTCGGCGGGTCGGCCGCTTGAGGGCCGGCTCCCCCACCGTCCTGATCGCGTCCGTCCGCGAGTGACGGCGCGCCCACCTCACTGAGCGGGCCGCAGGCTCTTGCGGTAGACCGTGGAGCTGTGTCGAACCGTCATGCCCACACGTAGGTACAGGGCGAGCGCCCCGGTATCGGAGTGCGTCGCGAGCGTGCAGGTCCGCCGGCCCTGCCGGTGGAAGGCGCGGAAGACATGACGCAGCAGCAGGCGGGCGATGCCCTGGTTGCGGTGGTCACGGTGTACGGCGACCTCCTCGATGTAGCCATCGCCGCTCTCCGGTAGGTCCAACGATAGGGCGGCGCCGACCAGTTGGGTGCCGCTGAACGCCAACGCCGACATCGCGGGGGCGAAAGTGGGGTGTTCGACGGTGTGTTGCGCCCACTCGGAATAGGACTCGCGCCGCTGTTGCCATTCGTCGAAGGCATCCTCGATGAGTTGGTGCGCGGCATGCTCGTCACCGGAGCGAAACGGCCTCACCGTGACGCCCGCAGGCGGTTCGGGTACCGCCGGCTCGTCGGGCATGGCGAACTCCAGCAGCCATTCGGTCACCATCGGCTCGTATCCGCGCGAGCGCAGCAGTGCGACGGCATGCGTGTCGTCGTCCGGGACGGTCTGGACGATCTGCCCGCTCCCTGCCTGACGGGCCCTGGCCTCGGTCCAGTCCAGGAGCGCGGTGCCCAGACCGCGGCCCCGATGCCGGGGGTGGACGTCCACTTCGGAGCGCCGGTTCACCCAGGCACGAGCGGCCGGCCGACCCGCCTGGTCGTGGATCAGCAGGGTGTCCAGCTCGGGGATCAGTCCCGGCCGGGCGAAGACGGCAGCGATGGCCCCGGGGTCGGTCCGCACTCGTCCGTGCAATTCGCGCTCGCAGGCCGAGACGAGACGATGAATGGCGCTGATGTCATGGGCCGTCGCCGGGGCTGCCCGGTAGCCCGGAGGTAAGGCAGGCACGAGGTCTGGCATGGGCGGACCCTCCCGGGACGTCGAATCCGGCACGCTCTGGCGGTCTTTCGGCCAGGCGCAGCACCGCGACAGTGTTCCGCTCGAACCGCGGCGGATCAAAGCATTATCAAGACCGGCGCCGACGTCGGCACCTGCCCGTCGGCACTTCCCCGGTGACCGAACAACTGGTGCCGGGAACCTTCCCCGCGCCGCCACCGATGCGCGCGTGCACGCCCGTGTCCCCGAGCGGCGGTCTTGCCGTGTGCCCGCCCCATCCGCAACGCCGCGCATCTGTCAAGTCCCGACATGGAGTGTCATGACGGGCTGGGCAGGCAGCGGGCCTACTGGATGCAGCGGGGCCGCCGGACAGGACAGCCCCTCCCCACCGGCCCCGGCCGGTACCTCCCCCCTATGGATGAAGGAGCACCTCTGATGTCTGCCACCGTCACCACCCCCCGTATCTCCCACAAGCGTCGTCTGGCCCTGCTGGTGGCCACGACCGGCCTGGCGGTGGGCGGTGCCCTGATCCCGGCCGGCGCCTTCGCCGCCACCCCGGCGCACGCCGCACCCGCGACAGCGTTCCACGGCCCGCACGGCCACGGCTCCTCCACCACCAAGACCACCACGACCGAGACCACCACCAAGAACCGTCACGGCACCACGACGACCAGGACCACCGAGACGACCACGACCACCAAGACGCGGCGCGGCACCACGACCACCAAGAGCACGACAACCGAGACCACCACCAAGGGGCGGCACAAATTCCACCAGCACGACCAGGGCATAGCGGGTGGCGGCCCGGTCAACGGCCAGTAGACACGAGGGCGAAACAGTCCGGTGGCCGTGGACGGGAGCGAATCCCGTCCACGGCGCACCGGCCACTCGTGGCCGCGGGTGCGGGGGCCGTCGTACTGCTGTTCGGTGACGGGCTCGGCCCACCAGGTCCCCGGGGTGTCGTCGCCGGTGCCCTCCCACAGGGCGATGCGGTCCGTGAAGCGGTCGGGGGCGGCGCCGTGCCAGTGCTCCGCGGCGGGAGGGCAACCGACGGTCCGGCCGGCGCGGGCTTCGAAGATCCTGTTGCCGTCGCGGGTGCCGATCACGGCATCCGGCGGCCGGGGGAACGGTTCAGTGGCTGCCGGCGCGCTCCGTGTCTGCAGGTGCGGAGGCGTCTTCGGTGGCCGCCCATGTGGCCAGCAGCCGCAGTGTGTCATGGGCCGGGGTGTGCGGGGTGGCGCTGTACGCGGTCAGGGTCAGGCCGGGCTGCGCGGGCAGTTCCATGGCGTCGAAGTCCAGGGTGATCTCACCGACGGCCGGGTGGCGGAAGGCTTTGCGGCCGGTGTGGTGCAGGCGCACGTTGTGCTTGGCCCACGCGGTGCGGAACTCCTCGTTGCGGGTGACGAGCTCACCGATCAGCCCGGTCAGGTCGCTGTCGCCGGGAGCCCGTCCGGCCTCGGTGCGCAGCAGGGCCACCGTCGTGTTCACGGACTGCTCCCAGTCGGGGAAGAGATCCCGGCCGCTCGGGTTCAGGAACTGGAAGCGGGCGATGTTGACCGGGCGCGGGGCCTCATCGGTGAACAGCGGAGAGTACAGGGCGTGGCCGAGTCGGTTGACGGCGAGGATGTCGAGGCGGCCGTTGCGGATGAAGGCCGGGGAGTCGGTCATGGAGTGAAGGACGCGCAGGACACTGTCCGGGAGCGGGCCTCGGACTCGTTTGGTACGGCGGGCGGGACGTCTGGCGACGGCTCGGGCCAGGTCGTGGAGGTGGGCGCGTTCGGCCTCGTCGAGCCGCAGGGCATTGGCGACGGCGCCCAGGACTTCCTCGGAGGCTCCGGCGAGGTGGCCGCGTTCCAGGCGGACGTAGTAGTCGACGCTGACACCGGCGAGCATCGCGACTTCCTCGCGGCGCAGCCCGGGCACGCGCCGGTTGCCGCCGTACGCGGGAAGTCCGGCCTGCTGCGGTGTGATCTTGGCGCGGCGGGAGGCCAGGAAACCGCGGATGTCACCTTCGGTACTCACGCGTTCCAGGCTAGGCGGGCGGCCGCGGACGAGGGGGGTTCTGTCAGTACCTGTAACGGCCGTACCTTCCACACGCGCGTGACCTGCGGTTTCCTCGGTAGGGGCCGCTGCTGCGGCCCCCGGCGGGCACCCCGGAGGCGAGGCCCCGGGCTGCCGGGACGGGCATCCGACCACAGAGTGGGAGTGCCCGGTTCCATACCGCTCGCGACTGAAGGAGTCGCCCTATGGCGAAGCAGTCCGCGCCCCAGGAGCTGGCCGGTATCGCGCCCAAGCTCGTCGAGGTCACCAACGAGGTTCTCTTCGGCGACGTCTGGGAGCGGCCCGGGCTCTGCCCGCGGGATCGCAGCCTGGTGACCGTGAGCGTGCTGGCCGCGCTCTACCGCGGCGAACAGCTCGGCTACCACCTGCGCGTGGCCCTGGGGAACGGGCTGAGCGTGGAGGAGCTGTCCGAGGCGATCACGCACCTCGCCTTCTACGCGGGATGGCCGAACGCCATGACCGCGATCACCCTTCTCAAACAGGTCGCCGACGAGCAGGCCACCGCCTGACCAGGCGTCCTACGACAAGGAGAACCACCCTATGGAATTGTTGGACAAGCAGCCGACGATGAAGCTCCCTGCCCAGTGGTTCACCGGCGACGCGTGGGCGGACGTGATCTACCGCGGTGAGGAGCCATCCCGCGCCCGCGCGAACGCGGTGCGCTTCGCGCCCGGCGCCCGGACCGCCTGGCACAGCCATGGCCTGGGCCAGACCCTCTACATCGTGGAGGGCGTCGCCCTGATCCAGTCTCGCGGCGGCGAGATCCTCGAAGCCCGTCCGGGCGACGTGATCTGGACGCCGCCCGGCGAGGAGCACTGGCACGGTGCCGCGCCGGACCACTTCATGACGCACATCGCGCTGTGGGAGACCGATGAGGTCGACTGGCTCGAGCACATCGGCGACGACGAATACGCCGGCCCGCGCATGAGCACCCGCCGCTGATCCGAACCCGGACAACCTTTAAGGAGCACCATCATGCGCGGAGCCGTTCTTCACGCTCCCGGAGACGTGCGCTTCGAGGAGCGTGCCGACCCGGAGATCATCAATCCGACGGATGCGGTCATCCGCACCGCCGCGACCTGTGTGTGCGGCTCGGATCTGTGGGACTACCGCGGCATCAACCCGGTCGAGCAGCCGACCCCGTTCGGCCACGAGTACGTCGGCATCGTCGAGGAAGTCGGCAGCGATGTGAAGACACTGCGGCCGGGTCACTTCGTCATCGGCTCCTTCTTCGCCTCCGACAACACCTGCGCCAACTGTCGCAACGGCTACCAGAGCAACTGCCTGCACCGCGAGTTCGTGGGCGCGGGCGGCTGCCAGGCCGAGAAGATCCGCATTCCGCTCGCGGACGGCACCCTGGTCGCCACGCCCGACCAGCCGGCCGAGGAGCACATTCCCAGTCTGCTGGCCTGCTCCGACGTGATGGGCACCGGCTGGTACGCGGCGGTTGCCGCCGAGGTGCGGCCCGGCGACACGGTCGCGGTGGTCGGCGACGGCGCGGTCGGCCTGTGCGCGGTCATCGCCGCCAGGGAACTGGGAGCGGCACGGATCATCGCCATGTCCCGGCACGAGGCCAGGCAGAAGCTGGCCCGGGAGTTCGGGGCCACCGACATCGTCGCCGAACGCGGCGAGGAGGGCATCGCCCGCATCGAGGAGATGACCGGCGGGATCGGCGCCGACCGGGTCCTGGAGTGTGTGGGCACACAGGAGTCGATGCACCAGGCGCTGCGCTCGACACGGCCCGGCGGCAACGTCGGCTTCGTCGGCGTCCCGCACGGTGTGGCGGTCGACGGCACCGAACTGTTCTACTCCCACGTCGGCCTGCGCGGCGGCCCCGCCCCCGTCCGCGAGTTCCTCCCCGACCTGATCGATCGCGTGCTCACCGGCCGCATCAACCCCGGCAGGGTCTTCGACCTCACCCTGCCGCTCGAACAGGTCGCCGACGCCTACCGGGCCATGGACGAACGGCGCGCCATCAAGGCGCTCCTCAAGCCCTGAACCGACCGTTCACAGCACGCCGCGTGAGTCGACCGTGGCCGGTCGGCGCTCGCTCGGGGCGGACCTTCACGGTGGGCCTGGCGCAGACCACCGACGGTACCGAGGTCCGGGCTCGCGGCGCGGCGGCCGGAGTCGTCCGGGAGCGCCGTCGGGCGCAGGATGGATTGGGTGCGGGCTTCCCACCCGCAGGCGTCCGGGCTGCCGACCCGGGTGTGTCCCACGCCCGGTGGGGGAACTTGGCTCGCCCGGGGTGCGGCCCCCGGTGAGAGGAGCCCAGGTGACGAAGTCGGCGGCAGCGGGCGGCCGGGAACCGGGCGCCCAGGAGGCCGGGTACGAGCCGGATCCGCGCCGGTGGCGGGCCCTGTGGGTGACTCTGGTGGCCGGCTTCATGAGCCTGCTCGACGTGACGATCGTGGCGGTGGCGCTGCCCACCATCCAGCGTGACCTGCACGCTTCCCCCGCGCAGGTGCAGTGGGTGGTGTCGGGGTACGCCCTCACCTTCGCTCTCGCCCTCGTCACCGCCGGCCGGCTCGGGGACGCCCTCGACCGGCGCCGCATCTTCCTGCTGTCCCTGAGCGGCTTCGTGATCTGCAGCGCGGCCTGCGGATCGGCCCCCGACATCACACTGCTGGTCGTGGCCCGCCTCGCGCAGGGCCTGGCGGCCGGCTTCATGGCGCCCCAGAACTCCGCGCTGATCCAGCAGATGTTCCGCGGCGCCGAACGCGGCCGGGCCTTCGGATTCTTCGGCGGCACGGTGGGCATATCCGCCGCCGCCGGCCCGATCACCGGCGGCGCCATCCTGGCCCTGACCTCCGGCGACCAGGGCTGGCGGTGGATCTTCTACGTCAACCTGCCCATCGGCGTCCTGGCAGTCCTCCTGGGCCGCCGCCTGCTGCCCCACACCCGGCGCTCCGGCCGGGCACACGTCGACGTGCCCGGGGTGCTGCTCCTCGGCGCCGGGGTCCTCGCGCTGATGTACCCGCTGGTCCAGGCGGACTCAGGCGGCATCGCCAGCCTGTGGTGGCTGTTCCCGGTCGCCGCCGCGGTGCTCGCCGCCTTCGTCCATCGGCAGCGCCGGCTGGTCGCCCGGGGCGGCCAGCCGCTGCTCGACCCGCGGCTGTTCAGCACTGTGCGCGGTTACGCCGTCGGCGCGGGCGTCGGCACGCTGTACTTCATCGGCTTCAGCGGGGTCTGGCTCGTCTTCGCCCTCTTCTACCAGCACGGCCTCGGCTTCTCACCGCTCAGGTCGGGCCTGGCCGTGACCCCCTTCGCCGTCGGCTCCGCGAGCGCGGCCGTCGTCGCGGGCAGGCTGGTCGAACGCTTCGGCCGACTGCTCACCGTCTGTGGCCTCACCGGCGTGATCCTCGGCCTGGGCGGCACCGCGCTGCTGCTCCGCTACGCCCCCGTCCACACCGCTCCCTGGCTGGCCGCCCCGGTCCTGCTCCTCGGCGGCATCGGCAGCGGCTTCGTCGTCTCCCCGAACCTCACCATGACTCTGCGCGACGTTCCCGTACGCATGGCGGGCGCGGCGGGAGGCGCCCTGCAGACCGGCCAGCGGCTCGGCGCCGCGGTGGGCACCGCGGCCCTGCCGGGCCTCTTCTACCTGGTGCTCGGCAGAAGCGGCGACTATCGCGGTGCCCTCGTCGTCACCCTGGCCGCCGCCCTCGCCGGCATGGCAGCCGCCCTGTTCCTCGCTCTGTTCGACTGGGGCCGCGACCGGCACGAACGCCGCCCGCGCCGCACATGCCCGGACGAGATCGCCAACAACCCCATGCACACACGCCAGACCTGACCACCGCGACCCGAGCGAGCCAGCTTCTTCGCGCGGGCGGGCCTGTGCGAGTTCGCCAAGCTGATCCGGCACGGCGCATTCCGCCCTGGCTACCTAGGCGAGCGCCACTCCATAAGTCCTGCTTGAGTCTTCCTCAACATGCCTTTATATCCGCGCCATTGTTGTGACCACCGTCTCCGGTTCCGGCGGAACCGAAGGCTCGCCAAATGCATCCACAGGCATTCAAGCCCCTTCCATAAAGCGCCAGTTGGCGCAAGTGGTGGTCCGAATGGTGAGATACGCTTGTTCTGTGGACGCCCCGCTCACCTGCGGCGCGCTCTCTTTCTTCACATCCCTCGCGACCCGGTCCGTGTCACCGGATCTCCTCCGTCGCGCCCGTCGGCCTTTTCCCTGCCGACGGCTCACGTCTTCGAGCAGGAATTGATGCCCGTTCAACCAATCGCGGAGCTCATACGTTTCGCCCGCCGAAACTCCCCCTTCTACCGTGAGCTCTACTCCCCGCTCCCCGATGAAGTGGCTCATGTCACGGACCTTCCGGTGGTGCCGCAGGCCGAATTCTGGCGGGCCAATTCGCCCCGGGACAACCGGCTGCTGACCGCTCCACTGGACGAAGCCGTCGTGTTCCGCAGCGGCGGAACCACGGGATCGCCGAAGTTCTCCTACTACACCCGCACGGAGTGGCGGGAGTTCACCGCCACGTTCGGCGCCGGGCTGGTCCCCGCCGGACTGCGCCCTGGCCATCGGGTGGCGGACCTCTTCTACGCGGGTGACCTGTACGCGAGCTTCAGCTTCGTCCTCGACTCGCTGCACCGCTCCCCCGTCGCCAACGTCCGCCTGCCCATCGGCGGCGCGGCGCCCTGGGAATCGACCGCGGCCGCCCTGGAGGAGTTCCGGGTCCAGGTCGTCGCCGGCACACCGACCACCCTGTGCTCGCTCGCCGAGCGCCTCACCCGCGCCGGGCGGACGCTTCCGGACGTGGAGATCCTGTTCTTCGGCGGAGAATGCCTCTTCGGCGACCAACTTCCGCTGCTGAAGGCCGCGTTCCCGAAGGCCGAGCCTCGCTCCCTCGGTTATGCGAGCGTCGACGCCGGGCTCCTCGGAGCAGCCGTGCCCGGCGAGGACCCGCGGGTGCACCGGGCGTTCACCCCCGACACACTCGTCGAGATCCTCCGCGACGACAGCGACCGGCCCGTCGACGGCGACGGTGTGCCGGGGCGGCTGGTCGTCACCAGCCTGTGCCGTCGGCTCATGCCCATCCTGCGCTACCCGGCGGGCGACCGGGCGGAGTGGGTGGACCGGGACGCCGGTGTCTTCCGCATCCTCGGGCGCGCCGAGGAGGGTGTGCGGGTCGGCCCCGTCTCCCTGCACACCGAGGACGTCCACGACGTCGTCACGGCCGCCGACACCTCGGGCGAGGTGACCGGTGTCCAGCTCGTCGTGCGACGCCGGGACGGCCGGGACGGTCTCGTGCTGCGGCTCGCGGTCGCCGAACCCACTGCTGGACATGCCGGGTTGGGTGCGGCCGTCGTGGCGGGGGTGCTGGCCCAGCGCCCGTTCTACGCCGACGCCACGACCGCCGGGCACGTGAACCCGCTCGCCGTCGAGTGGGTGCGGCACCGCGACCTGGCGGTCAACTCCCGCTCCGGCAAGCTCGTCCGGGTGCTCGACGAACGGCCGCACTCGTGAGCGCGACGCCCGCGCCCGCGCGGCGCCTGCCGCTGGTCCTGCGCAACCCCTCCTTCGGGAGGGTCTGGGCCGGTCAGCTGCTCACCCAGGCCGCAGGCAGGATGTTCCAGGTCGGCGTGGTCTGGTGGCTCGTGGGGTACGCGGGCGGCCCGCACCGCGGTCTCGACTCGGGCCTCTTCCTCATGGTGAGCACCCTGCCCGCGGTGGCGCTCGCCTCCGTGGTCGCCCGCATCGTCGAACGGCACGCGCACCGCACGGTGCTGGCCGGTGCGGCGGCCGCCGCGGGCGTGGTGGCCGCGGCGGCCGCCGTCGTGGCCCACGCCGGCACGCTGCCCGTGGTCGCCGCCTACGGGGTCGGGCTGGCGCTGGCCGGGTGTCAGGCGGTGTTCGATCCGTGCCTGACCACGTCGGTGCCGGAACTCGTCGAGGACGCCGACATCGAGGCGGCCACCGGCTTCGAACTGTCCACGCAGTCCATGGCCGGCCTGTGCGGCGGCCTGCTCGGCCCGCTCGTCGTCGACGCCGGCTCGCTGGCCACCGTCGTCGCCGCCTGCGCTGCCGCGTACCTGCTCGCCGCCCTGCTGGTCGCCTCCGCGCGTTTCCCGCACCCCGCGGTGCCGGACGCACCCGCGGCCGGCGCGGCCCCAGGACGGCGCACGCTGCGCCAAGTACTGGCCGGACTGCCGTTCATCCGCCGTGTCCTGGTCTGCTTCGCCGCCGCCAACGTCTTCACCACGGCCGTCTACGTGGTGATGCCGCTGTACACCCGGGAGGTGCTGCACGCGAGCGGCTCGATGGTCGCCTCGCTGGAGGCGGCCCTCGGTGCGGGCACTCTGGTCGGGTCGTTCACCGGCGGTCGCCTGCCTGGCCGCCCGGTCGCCGTGGGCAGCGTGTGCCTGGCGGTGATGGCGGCGGCCCTCGGAGTGCCGGGCCTGTTCGCCCACCCCGCGGCGGCGGCCGGTTCGATGGCCGTGGCCGGCTGGTGCGTCGGAGTGATCGGCGTGCGGTTCGTGGCACTGTTCCAACGGCTGGTACCCGCCGACGACAAGCCTGGCTTCTTCGCCGTCATGCAGGCGCTGCTGGGCGCGACGTTCCCCGTGTCGTCACTCGTGTTCGGCGCGCTGGGCGACCATCTGAACGCCCGGACGCTGTGCCTGGCTCAGGGCGCCGGGCTCGTGCCCGTGGCGCTGGCGTTGTGGTGGCTCGGCGGCCGTGCCGACGGCGCCGCGCGGCGGGCGGCCGCCGCACCGGCGACGGTACCGGCGGGAGACGCGTCATGACCGTCGTCCTCTCCCCCGCACACGTCCAGGACATCGCGGACCTGCGGCAGTTGTACTTCGAGGTGTACGGCCACGGCTATCCGGTGCCGCTCGGCAGCGACCCGGCCGTCATGCGCCGGCTGATCACGGACGGCACCGCGCACTGGCTCACCGCCCGTGCGCCCGGTGGCGCCCTGGTCGGCTCCGCCGTCGTCGTCACCGAGCCGGGCAGCCGCATCGGCAAGCTGGTCGGCCTCGCGGTGCACCCCGGCCACCGCGGCGGCGGGCTGGCCTCCCGGCTGACCGGCGCGGTGTGCGAGGAGGCGTTCGGCACCGGCCGCCTGGACTCGGTGTACGCCACCGTCCGCGTGGTCACGGCGGGCCCTCAGCACGTCGTCGTGCGCAACGGTTTCCGGCCGCTCGGCCTGCTGCCGAACGCCGTCGAGGTCGACGGATGCGAGACGTTGGCGCTGTTCGCCCGCTACGCCGACGGCGTGCTGGAGCGGCGCGCACCCGTGGCTGCCGTGCCGGACGGGTTGTCGGCGCTGCTCGCCGCCGCCTCGACCGGTGTCGGCATCGATTACGGGAGCACGCGGGGCGCCCCGGGCCGGGGAGCGGTGCCCACGGCCGCCGGGGCCGAGCCGATCGAGCTGATCACGGCTCCCGGCTTCGTGCGGCGGCGCTTCCTTGAGCTCTTCCCGCAGCCGGGCGACCGCTTCTTCCCGCTGCACACGCCCAACGCGGTGCTGGCCGCCGCGGACGGCAGCTTCGAGGCGTACGCCGACCTCGACCCGGTCGCGGGCAGCTGCGCCCTGGTCGCCGTCCACCCCCGCCCGTCCGCTGTGGCCGGAGCCCTCGAAGGGCTGATGGTCACGCTCACCCGGGCGGGCGCCGACTACGCCGAGACACTGCTGCCGCTGGCCGACACCGAGGCCCTGGAGGTCTTCCTCGCCTCGGGCTTCGTACCCAGCGCGCTCTACCCGGCGATGCGGCGCATCCACGACCGCCTGCACGACTACGTGGTGCTCTCGCGCACCAGCCGTCAGATCGACTTCCGCACGACAGCCGTCAGCCCGCTGCTCCGGCCGTACCTCGGCGCCTACCTGAGTGCCTGGACCTCCACCTACCTGCCCCTTCACGAGGTGTCCCGATGAAGCCCCATCTCGCTCCCGTCGAGGTCCCCGACCCGGCGGCGCTCGGCCACGTACAGCAGTTGTGCGACCTGGCGGAGCCGTACGCCCATGGCGAGGCCGCCGACGAGCTGTTCGCCACGGCGATGGCCGAGACCAACGCCTGGCACGCCGGCCGCTCCCCCTTCTTCGCCGCCCTCCTCGGCGACCCGGCCGAGGCCGCGGCGCCCACCGTCGGCAGCGGGGTACGCACCCCGCTGGTGCCCGCCGCGTTCTTCAAACGCCATGAGGTGCTGTCGGTCCCGCGCGAGGAGGTGTTCCTGCACCTGACCTCCTCGGGCACCTCCGGCCAGAAGTCACAGATGTTCTTCGACGAGTGGACCATCCGCTCGGCGCAGCGCATGGTGGCCCGGATCTTCGACCACTACGGCTGGATCACCCCCGACCAGCCGGTGAACTACCTGCTGTACAGCTACGAGCCGGCACCGGCACTGAAGCTGGGCACCTCGTTCACCGACAACTACCTGTGCGACTTCGCCCCGGCCCGGCACACCACGCACGCGCTGCGGCACACCGGCACCGGCCACGAGTTCGACGTGAACGGATGCATCGCGGCACTCCACCGCTACGCCGAGGACGACGTGCCGGTGCGCATCCTGGGCTTCCCCGCGTTTCTGTACTTCACCCTGGAGCGGATGCGGGCGATGGGCCTGCCACCGCTACGGCTGCCCGAGGGTTCCCTGGTGGTGCTCGGCGGCGGCTGGAAGGGCCACGCCGACCGGCAGATCGGCAAGGACGCGTTCTACGCCGAAGTGACCGAACGCCTCGGCATCCCCGGCGACCGCGTCCGCGACACCTTCGGCTCGGTCGAGCACTGCGTGCCCTACGTCGAGTGCGCCGAGCACCGGCTGCATGTGCCCGTGTGGTCGCGCGCGGCGGTGCGGGACACCGCGACGCTGCGCCCGCTGCCGTACGGCGAACGCGGCTTCCTGCACCTGGTCAGCCCCTACATCACCTCGGTGCCCGCGCACAGCGTGGTGATGGGCGACCTCGCGTCGCTGCACCCGGGCGGGGAGTGCCCGTGCCCGCTGTCCACCGACTGGTTCACCGTGCACGGTCGTGCCGGGGTGAGCCGCAACCGCAGCTGCGCCGTCGCCGCCGCCGAACTGATGAAGGGAATGTCGTGACCACCACCTCCGTACTCCATCTCTGGCAGGGCGAGTTCGTCGACGAGGCAGAGGCCGGCCGACGGCTCGACACGCTGGCTGAGCTCGCCGGACGGGTCCTGACCCGCCCCCTGCCCACCGACGTGGTGCTCGATGCCTGCGCCGTGGTCGGCCGCGACCTGACCGATCCCACGTCCGCGCTGTACGTGCGGCTTGCCGGTCAGCTGCCCGCCGGGCAGGCCCGGGCCGTACTGGGCGAACTGGCGGCCGCGCTGACCCGGGAGGCGCTGGAGCGCAAGCTGCGGCGGGAACTGGGGGGCTTGCGCCCGGAACGGCTCACCCGGCCCGACGCCCGCGAGACGGTGTACGAGGCGTGGGCACCGGTCGGTCTGCTGGTGCACATCGCGCCCGGCAACGCCGCGGCCGTGGCACCGCTGAGCGTCGTCGAAGGGCTGCTGGCCGGCAACGTCAACGTGCTGAAGACAAGCAGCTCGGACTCGGACCTCGCCCTGGACCTGCTCGCCGCCCTCGGTGCCGCCGATCCCTCCGGGTTGATCGCCGAGCGCGTCGTCGCCCTGCGTTTCCCGTCCTCGCGCCGAGCGTGGCTTGAGGCACTGTGCGAGCAGGCGGACGCCATCGCGGTGTGGGGCGGCGAGGACGCGGTCCGCGCGGCCGACGAACTGGCCAGGCCCGGCTGCCGGGTGGTCGCCTGGGGTCACCGGATCTCCTTCGCCTACCTGACCCGGCGGGCCGCGTCCGAGGACGGCGTCCTCGACGCCCTCGCCGAGGACGTCTGCCGACTGGAACAGCAGGCCTGCTCAAGCCCGCAGGTGATCTACCTCGACACCGAGGGCACCGAGGGCACCGAGGGCACCGAGGAACTGTTCGCGTTCGCGGCCCGGTTCGCCGAGCGGCTGGCGAAGGTCTCCGGCGAGCGACCCGCGCCCGCACCCGGCCAGGCCGAGCAGGCCGAGATCACCACCGTGCAGCAGCTCGCCCTGCTCGAACAACACCTCGGCCTCACCCGCGTGTTCGCCGCCGAGGACGGTTCCTGGCGGGTCCTGGCCGACACCCGGCCCGCACTCGACGCCTCCCCGCTCCACCGCAGCGTCCTGGTGAAACCGCTGCCCCGGCACGCGGTCACCGCGACACTGCGGCCCATGCGCCGCTACCTGCAGACGGCGGCGGTCGCGGGCGACCCCGCAGAGGTGGCCGCCCTCTCCCGCGCGATGTTCGCCGCGGGTGTCACCCGCATCACCCCGGTCGGCTCCATGCTGGAAAGCTACGAGGGCGAACCGCACGACGGTGTCTACGCCTTGCAGCGCTACAGCCGCAGGATCAGCCTGCGCCCGACGGACACGGACTTCGCGACCGTCGCCTGCCCCGACGACCTGATCTCCGCGCCGGTACTGCCCCCCGCGCCCGTCGCACCGCTGCTGGGCAAGGAGGGCGTACAGCGTGCCCTCGCCACCCTGGACCCGCGCCACGCACACCTGTACTTCCGCAGTGGAGGCTCGACGGGTGCTCCGGCGCTGTCGGTGTTCACCTGCGACGACTACGACAACCAGATGCTTGCAGCGGCCGACGGACTGCTGACCGCAGGCTTCGACCCGGCCCACGACAGGGCGGCCAACCTGTTCTACTGCGGCGGCATGTACGGCAGCTTCATCAGCTTCTTCTCCATCCTGGAACGGCTGAACGCCACCCAGATCCCGATGGCCGCGGGTCCCGACCACGCCATGGTCGCCGACGCACTGATAGCCCACGGCGCGGACACCCTCTTCGGTATGCCCTCCTACCTGTGGCAGCTGCTGCACGCCGAGGGCGACCGGCTGCGCGCGTACGGCGGGATCCGGAAGGTCTTCTACGGCGGCGAGCACTTCACGGCTGAACAACGCCGCGTCCTCACCGAGGAGCTCGGAGTTCGGGTCATCCGCTCCGCGGCCTATGGCAGCACCGACCTCGGCCCCCTGGGCTACCAGTGCGCCTCCTCCGAGGGCTCCGTCCACCACGTACTGACCGACCTGCACACACTGGAGATCCTGGACCCGTACGAGGACCGGTCGGTGGCACCGGGCGAGCCGGGACGGCTCGTGTTCACCTCCCGGGCACGAGCCGGCCAGCGACTGGAACGCTACGAGATCGGAGACCTGGGCCGGGCCGTGCCGGGACCGTGCGCGTGCGGCAGCCACGTGCCCCGCCTGGAACTGCTCGGCCGCTACGGCGACGTCGTACGCGTGGGCACGTACTTCGTCAACTACCGACGCATCGTCCAAGCGGCACAGGAGCGACTCGCTTACCACGGCGAGGTACAGATGGTCGTCGAGACCGGCACCGACCGGGAACGGCTGACCGTCCGCCTCGACGAGCAGTACGCCACCGACCCCGAGAGCGCCCGGACCGCTCTCGCTCGTGAGGTGACGGAACTCGCCTCAGCCGTGGAGGAGGGGCTGCTGACCCTGACCGTGCAGACCGTAGCCAGGGACGCGTTCGAGCACACGGCGACCAGCGGGAAACTGCGCACGGTGATCGACCTGCGCCGGCGACGCTAGCCGGGGCCGGGCGCCGAGACCGGGGCGGGGGCCGGGCTGTGGCGCGATGCGGCGCGCCGCAGCCCGGCGCGAAATCGACCGAACTTTCTCCGCACCGCCGGCATCAGACCTTTGAGAAGGCCGACCGCAGGGCGACGACCAAGGGGAAGAAGGCTCATCATGACGAAGCAGCACCGCGACCACCTGCTGCGCACCGCCGAGGACACCCGCTTGCACCTGCGGGTCCACCCGCACCTCGTGCGCGCGGCACTCGCCGCGATGACCGCCGCCGGGGTGGGCGTGGCCGGCGCCGGACTCGCGCAGGCCGCCCCGGCCACCACGCCGACCTGCTCCGTCTCGGCCCTGACCGCCTCCTTCGGCCAGGGCCTGGCGGGCGGCATGAACCACCAGGGGGCGGTCCTCGAGCTGAAGAACACCGGTGCCCACACCTGCCTGCTGCGCGGCTACCCCGGTCTCGGCCTGGAGAGCTCCGCTCACCGGGCACTCCACTCGACGACCCACTGGGGCGACACCTGGTACGCGAAGAGCCCGGCCAAGTCCACGCTCACCCTCCGCAAGGGCCAGAGCGCCGAGGCGGTCATATCCTGGACGCACGCCAACACCGGCACCCCGGACGCCGTCCACGCCGCCTACCTCGAAGTCACCCCTCCCGCGGCGAGGAGTCACAAGACGCTCAAGTTCCCGCAGTGGGTCGACCACGGTGACCTCCAGGTCACCGCTCTCGCCCACCGGATCCACATCAACGACTGAGCGCGGCGCGGCCACCGCCCACGTGCTTCGGCCTCCCCGAGGCTCAGCCCTCGTACGGTGTCTCCCAGGGACGGGGACCTGTGCCCAGATGCCATGCGGTGAGGGCCTCTGCGTCCATGCACAAGATGCCGCACTGCTCTGCGTACTCCAGGGCCGGCGCCGTGAATTCGGCTGTGGTGACGAGGACGGCGACGTCGGCCTCGTGGACCGTGAAACAGGTACCACCGAAACGCTGCAGGTCCTGCGAGCCGACCCTGTTGCCCTCGCCGTACCGCTTGCACTGCACCACCAGGCGGTGCCCGGTGGGGGTCAGAGCCAGCACATCGGCCCCCAAGTCCCCCGCGCCGCCGACCACTTCCACCTCCGTGCACCCGTCCCGGGCACACAGCTCGGCTATCGCCCGCTCGAACTCCTCCGGATCAAGTACCGCATAGTCCATGGCCGGCGGGACGACGGCCGCATCGAGCAGGAGAGTCTTCTCCTCGGGCACGCCACCCGGTGCCGGTGTCATGGGCGGGCCGGCCGGCTCCAGCGGAGCGGTGGCCACGGCCGGCTCCCGCAGTACGTCGGCCGCCGTCTGGGCCGCGTCCTCCAGGGCCTCGGTCGCGCGCCGCAAAGCTCTGCGAGCCGACCACCGTTGGCGGCCCCGGTGACAGGCCACCACCGCGGCAGAGGCCAGCAACAGCAGAATGATCGCCCACACGGGACGGCGCTGTGCCGCCTGCGCGGCGGTGCGGGCGACCAGTCCCCCAAGGCTCAGCAGCAGAGCGAGAAGGACGAAGAACAGAGCCGTCGTACGCAGATCGAAATGGCGAGGACGGCGCACAGGACGCAGCGGGCGAGTAGGCACAGTCACGGCGGTGGTTCCTCCCAAGCGGACTTCCGGTGAAGATCACTTGGAGGCTTGTGCCCCGCGCGGGACGGTTCACCGTGACACCGGCTGGGACGATGTCCCGGAACACGGATGGAGTGCGCGGAGGTGGCCGCGAAGGCGCTCAAGAACGCGAAACGTGGGGCGCGGACGGCTGCCGGGGGCGTGGGGTCGAGCGGCCCCGGTCGCGGGCGCGGGTGCGGGTATGGACGCCGTGCGGTGGGCCCGTCGGCCCACCGCCCGAACGGGGCGTCAGATACGGCCGCCGGTCAGCCGGGTGATCGGACCGTGGCTGTGACGGCCGGAACGGCGGCCCGCCACGTAGGAGACGGCCGTCAGCGCGGTCATACCCGCACCGACACCGGCGGCGATCAGCTTGCGGTGAGCGATCACCGCGAGAGCCGTCTTCGCCGTGGCAGCGACCTGTCCGGTGGCCGCCTTGGCCGTGGCCGCGACCTGGCCGGTCGTAGCCACGAGCGTCTGGCGGCCCGCCTCGACGGAACGGGCCATGCCCTGGGCCGCCGAGCCGACCGTGTCGGCGGAGCGCTCGGCCCCGGCGACGGCTGCCGACTTCGCCGCCGACGCGGTGTCATCCGCCTTGCCCGCCGCGTTCTTCGCGGCCCCGGATGCGGGAGCGGTCGCCTTGTCCGCAGCACGCCGTGCCTTCGCGGCAGCCTCTCGGGATGCCGCCTGCTTGTTGTTCGTTCCGGTCTTCGGTTCAGTCATGGACTTCGCGTTGCCCCTCCCCGAGCCTGCAAACACGTTCGGCCACACCACCTACGAACCCTGCGGTTCCGCCTTGACAGGCGGGCCACTTCTGTCGCCGTCCCCCGCTCCAGGCGGGTGGGACGGGCAGGGGCAGCGGTGAAGGGCAGCGTCAGCAGGAAGGCGAGCTCAGTGACGGGTGCGGTCCATCCGACCGTCGCCGAGGGTCAGTTGGCGGGGCGGAACCGCAGCGCCGACCAGGTGTCGTCGACGGCGATCTGCCGTACCGGGCGGACGCCCCGCTCGGACAGCGCAGCCGCCAGACGGTCACGGTTCAGATCCGTCCCCAGCTTCCCGCCCTTGGGATAGGCGACCCAGGTGAGAGCATCACGCTGCGCGGCGGCGAGAGCCGCCTGCGCGCCCGCACCGCAGAGATCGGAGGAGGTGGTCACGAAGACGACCACCACATCGGAAGTGGCGGCTTCGCCCACGGACTCCACCCCCAGGTCCAAGCCGTCGGGCCTGTCCAGCACCACGACACGCTGACCGGGCTTGATCTGTAGCTTGCTCATCACGGACATCCCCTGATGCTGCCAGTCCACGCGCTTCACCGCACTCCGGAGTGTCCGTTCCTTCCGCCGCCGCCTGCCGGACGGAGCGGCACCACCCGTGTCTCCGCCTGAGGTTGGTCGCCACTCGCGCGTGGCATGCCGCACGGCGCCTCGTCGCCGGCACGCCGTGCACCCGGAACCGAAGGAAGCCGCCAGGAACAGGCACCGCGACTGCACCCCCTCTCCGTCTCCTCCTCCCTCCCGGGTGGGCGCAGCCCCCCTGTCGACTGTCCGGTGGCGTCCAGCCCGGGAGCATGGAGTGGTTGTCTACGGGATACCTGCAGCTCATGGGAGTGCTGGCCTTGTTGCAGGCAACTGATCGGCGTCTGACCCAGCGGATGGCGGCTCGGCAGTCGCCCGGGGTGCACCACACGCTGTCGGCGGTGGAAGCGTGCGCCGAGGGCACGAAACTGTGGTGCTCGGCAGCCGCGGTGATGGCCGCGACCGGCGGTCGGCGGGGCCGGCGCGCGGCGGGAGCGGGCGTGGCGGCGCTGGCGCTGGCGCAGCTGGTGGCAAACGGGGTCTGCAAGCAGCTGGCCGCGCGGCCGCGGCCACCCAAGGAATGGATCCCCCACGGCAAGGTCGACGACCGCCCCGCCTCATCGTCCTTCCCCTCCGGACACACGGCAGCCGCCACCGCCTTCACCGCCGCCGTGCTCCCCATCTGGCCGACAGCGGGCCTGTTGTGCACGGTCCCGGCCGCCCTGGTCGCCATCGAACGCGTACACAACGGCGCCCACTACCCCAGCGACGTCGCCGCCGGCGCCGTGATCGGCCTGGCCGGCGCCTGGCTCGTCCGGCACGGCCCCGGCTGGGCGCTACGCCCGTGACTACCGGGAACCGCCCTGCTGGGCAGCGTGCACGGGTGACAGCGGCCGGCCGCGAGGACTGGTGCTGCGGATGGGGGCACGGTGCGGCGGCGGGCACGCGGTCGGAACGGCAGTCGTCCAGCCGGTGATGACGTCAAGCTGACGGTACAGCCGCCGTCGACCTGTTCATCGCCCCGGCAACCGCGCGGTGCAACGGGACCGCGGACAACACGACGAACACTCCGAAGACGGTGATGGGCAACAGCCAGAGCAACTGCGCGGGGCCGTCCCTCAACCAGTGCCGGTTGCCCCACCAGTTCCCGCTGACGTCCAACGCCATCACCGCACTTGCCAGCCAGATCCCCTCCCGCCGCACAAGCCCGACCAGCACAGCGGCAAGCGGATCGAGGATCACCAAGCCGACGAAGAACACCTGCAGAAAGGCTTGATGAAACGACGCGTAGGCGTGGATGCCGCCGCGCACCAGATCGGCGATGTGAGAAGCGGTGCCCTCGGCGAAACCGATCACGTACACCGCGAGAACCCATCTCGCCCACAAGGGCTGAGCACCCCACCGTTCCCACACCTTGGACCCCACCCTGCCACCCTAGAGGCCGGGTTCGTGGCATGCCTTCGCATCCAAGCCCCTTCCGGAGCCCACCGACGCTTCGCTGAGCGGCTCGCCCAGGGTGATTACCCGGCACCAGCCGGCCGACCACGACGACAAGAGAAGCGTCTGCGTGGGACGCTGGGCCGGCTGACCCGCGTAAGGGTCATGCGGGCAGGGCGGCCGGGGCCTCCGGTCCAGGCGTCGGCGTCGTATTCGACTGCAAAATGCCTTCGACGCCATGCAGGAAGGTCTCACAGATCAGCACCGGGTCGAAGAGGCAGCCCGCTGCCATGGCGCCGTCCCGGAGCATGACGAAGTGCCGACCTGCCGCGTCGGCCGGAGCACAGCCGGCGTCTTCCATTAGCTGCGTGGCGGTTTCGAGGAACCATTGCCGATGGGCCAGCACGGCCTGGTGGACGGGGTGCGCCGGGTCGGGATACTCGGCCGCCGCGTTCAGGAAGGCGCATCCGCGGAACCCCGAGGACCGGATGCCCTCGGCGATGGACCGGCTCACGGCCCGCACCGTGTCGGACGCCGGCAGGCGCTGTGCCTGGATGGCAGCCACCTGCCCGCGGATGCCCTGATCGGCCCGCTGAAGGTAGGAAAGGATCAGGTCGTCCTTCCCCTTGAAGTGCCGATACAGGGTGGCGCGGGTGACCTGAGCCTCCGCGATGATCCGGTCCACGCCAACAGAGTGGATGCCCTCGGCGTAGAAGATCCGGGTCGCCGTGTCGAGCAGCCGCATCCGCGCCTCGGACACGCTCCCACCCTGTGTGCCTGCACTCATGGCGTCGACTGTAACAGCTGACAAGGGAGAACGTTCGGTCTTGACAGGGCGAAGGGGGTGCCCCTTAGATGAGATGGCAGAACGAACGTTCTCCCTCCTCCTCGGTCGCACCTGACCCGTGCGGCGGTGGTCGCAGTACACCTGTCAGACCACAGCCCCGATTTCCCACCCACGCCCGCATCCGCCGTCACCGAAAGGCCCCTCATGGACTCCTCCATCGCCGCCGCCCCGGCCCCCACCGCGAGCGACACCGCAGCGCTGCGCCGCCTGTACCTCCTGCGCTTCGCGTTCGCCGTAGTGTGGGCCGCCCTTGTGCTCGCCTCCGCTCACACCCTCGACCCCCTCAGCGCGACGTTGCTGGTGATCTACCCGTCGTTCGATGTGGTGTGCGCGGTCATCGACGCCAGGTCCGCCAAGGCGAACCGCGGCCCAGTGCGCGGCCTGTACGCGAACATGGCGATCAGCACCCTCACCGCCGCGGGTCTGATCGCCGCCGCCACCTCAGGCATACCGGCAGTGCTCAGGGTCTGGGGCGCCTGGGCCATCACCGCGGGACTCGTTCAACTGATCATCGGTGTCCTGCGGCGCGGCATGGCTGGACACTGGCCGATGATCGCCAGCGGTGCCATCTCCACTCTCGCCGGGGCCTCCTTCATAGCCCAGGCGGCCAAGAGCGACGCCTCCCTGAGCGCTCTGGCCGGCTACGCCTTCCTGGGCGGCGTCTTCTTCCTCATCTCCGCACTCCGTCTGGGACAGGCCGACAAGTCCAACCGAATCGCCTCTTGAGATGCCACCGACGCGTTGGCGTACGCGGAACCCGAACCCGGGGCCGCGCAAGTGGGTTAAGGCGGCTAATTCCGCCGGTGATTCTGCACGGTCCGCCCCCGAACTACCCCTGACCGCCGCCGCGCCGGTGAGCCCCGCTGCCCGCCGTGCTGTCCTGCGTCCCGTCCAGCGCACCACTGTTCAGGCTTGATACCGGGGCGGACCGCACACTGTTCATGCCCGACCCACAGCTCAGCTGACCTCCGTGACCGGCCGCGCAACAGGTCCTGCGGGCGCCCCTCCCCGAACGGAGGGGCGTTCCCCGTTGTAGGACATGCCCGACCAGCGCACACCCCGCAGATCGAAGCTAAGTCCACGGTGATCTGACGTTCTGGGTCGCGGGTGATCAGGTCGACGCCATGGCCGAGCAAGACCGGCCGCATCTGGGCTACTGCGGCTCGTTGCTCGGCCCCAACGGCTGGGCCGGCGACGCAGCGGCAGCCTTGAGTTCGCGCACCGTCCCATAGGAGCAACCGCTCTCTTGGCAGCCCGACCGTCAGCGAGGCCTCACCGTTCGGCCGGCGGGGCCCTCTCCGCTGACGACGAAGGTGCCCAGGACGGAGGCAAAGAGCCCTCGAGACGGTCATCGTCCGGGGAGTGCCACCCTCCTGCGCGCAGCCTGCATTTCGCCTACGGGGGCTCGGGTGCGCGGCGGCCTCGGCTTGCAAGACCTCGGTCCTGGTCTTGCAACCGCCGGTGCAGGCAAGGTCCGGCGTCAGGACGCGGCAGCTGCCCGCAGGTCTTCGGCCGTCAGCAAGGCCTTCAGGCGGATGCCCTCTGCCCGTAGAGCTTCGGCACCGCCCTGCTGTCGGTCGATCACGCACAGGGCCCCATCCACCCGGGCCCCCAGGGTCCGGAGGTCCGCAGTCGAGAGCACGATCTGCCCACCGCTGGTGACGACGTCCTCGACGATCAGCACCTTCCGGCCCGCTACCTCCGCACCCTCGGCCAGACGGCATGTGCCGTACGGCTTGGCCTGCTTACGCACGAACGCGCAAGGAAGGCCCGTGTGTCGGCCAAGTGCGGTCACTACCGGGATGCCGCCCATCTCCAGGCCGGCCAGGACCTGCGTGTCCGACGGCACCAAAGCGGCCATCCGCCGGGCGATTTCATCCAGCAGGACGGGATCCGCCTCGAACCGGTACTTGTCGAAGTACTCCGTGGCAGTACGGCCCGACCGGAGCGTGAACTCGCCGGTCAGGTGAGAGGCGGCATGGATTCGGAGAGCAAGATCAGAATGAGTCACAGGCAATCACTCTCCCAGCCACCTCACTTGACCGACACACCGGCTCCCCGCAGGACTTCGCTGCACGGCCTGCTGGACATGGACCAGTCGCGACCAACCCGGACGAATCCAGCAGCACGTCCATGGAACAGGTGGTTCCCAGCGCGTCCGGCCAGGCGAGGCGTGCCCTGAGTCGCGAGTCCAGACGGCGCGGTTGGCAGCCGTGCAGCAAGTCGGCTGGGAATCCCGGCATTGCGAGTCCCAGCATGCTGCTACTCTCGCACCTCGAAACGAGGTATATCGGATTCGGTGTGAGAAGGACTGGATGTCGTATACCGAGGAATGGGTGACCGCGCGGGCACGGGACGCCTACGAGCACGGCCGGGCATCCTTCGACGTACGGCCGAAGCGGACGGCGCTACTTGTCGTCGACATGCAGGATGAGTTCGTACAGCCCGGCTGGAGCCCCTACTGGGTGCCGGCTGCGACCCGGATGGCGCCAAGACTGCGTCGGCTGGTCGAGAGGTGCCGATCCGCCTCGGTACCGGTGATCTGGACCATCTTCGACGACACACATCTCGGACTGGACCGACCGAAAGCCCTGCGTTACCTCCCGCACGCCGACGCCGACTGGCGTCGCCCGGGTCCTGCCGAGGTGTGGGACCAGATGGGTCGTCAGCCCGACGAGGCCCTGATCCGCAAGCCCTCCTACGGCGCGTTCTACGACACCCCGCTCGACACGATGCTCCGCAACCTCGGCCGCGACACAGTCATTGTCAGGGGAACACTCACCAACTACTGCTGTGGCACCACGGCCCGGCAGGCGTACGAGCGCGGCTACAAGGTCGTGTTCGGTGCAGATGTCACGGCCACCGACGACGAGTCCCGGCAGGAGCCAGAACTCGCCGTCCTGCGCAAAGGCTTCGCACTCGTCTTGACCGCGGAGGAGATCACGAACCAACTGGCCACAGCCGACGCCCGCCCACAAGAGGAGGCCGATACAGCGGATGTCGGCTGTAGTGGGCATTGATTCGGGATCAGGTCGTCGGCACTCTGAATCGGATGATCAAGCGAATCGTGGTGGCGGGGGCTGCCGGATCCGGCAGGAGCACGTTGGCCAGAGCCCTGGGGGAAGCTCTGGGAGCACCGGTCACGGACCTGGATCTGTTGTTCTGGGGACCGGCCTGGAGCCGTGTCGACCTCGGCCTGTTCCGTATGAGGACACAACAGGCGCGCTGGTCGGTCAGAGCTGCTCGACCGACCTGAGTTCGGCCACGTGCGCTTGGTCCATCTGCAGAGCGGGCAGGCCGTGGCCGCCCGGTGGGCCAGCTGTGTCGAACGGGGGTCGGTGGCCCGCGTGCCCAGCAGCTTACGGTTCGCAGATCGAGTGCAGCCGGGCGAACTCGTCAGCGAGCATGCCAACTATGACCAGATCACGGTGCCGGCCATCGAGGAACACGTGATCACGAAGGCGGCCCTCCTCAGTGAAGCCGAGCCGTCGGTGGAGTGACAGCGACGCTTCGTTGTGGGCGAAGATCCTGGCCTGGCACCTGTGATAGCGCCGTTCGGCGAACATGAAACGGAGCAACAGCAGGATGGCTTCACCCGCGTAGCCCTTGCGCCGGTGGTCGGCACCGATCGTCACACCGTACTCGAACCAGCCGGCACGAGAATCAGCAAGATGCGAGCCGACAGCACCGACTGTTGCGCCCGTGTCCACGGCTTCTATCGCCAGCTGGAAGCAGTCACCGTCCGCTTTGGCAACGGCTTGCTCCTGCGCCCAAGCGCGATAGCCCTCGGCGGAGCGAGGCGGCTGCGGCAGGTCTCCCAGTCCCTCCTCGTCCGCGGTGAAGCGCATGAACGCCGTCCAGTCGTTGGGCTCGATACCGCGAAGGCGCACCCGTTTGCCGGTCCAGAGCGATGTCATCCCCTATTTGATCACGCTGTCGCTAGGCAGTTCCAGGCTTGCTACCACCGAGACAAACTGAGCTCTTGCGGGCTGTCTCCGGTGAAAGGCTCTCCCACTCGACCGCGGCGTTCGCGGGATACAGGGGCCCACAGGAACGTTCTTGGGCGCTCTACGCGGGCTGAAGCCCTTGACCGCAGTCGCCGACCCGTCATCGGGCCCGATGAAGTGATCTGCCCAGTCATCCACTGCAGCATCGTGCCTGGCCCCCAGGCCACGCGACCAGCAGGATCCGCAGGACAGTCTTAGGCCATGCACGCCACCCTACGCCAAACGGCAGGCTACCGTGATGCGTCGGCGAACTGCGGATTGTCGACGCGCGCGCTCGACGCCTTGGGAGGACATGATGAAGCTTCTCCTCACAGACTCCGGCATCAAGAACGCGAGCATTCGGCATGCGCTGGTCGACCTGCTGGGCAAGCCGATCGCCGAGTCCCGCGCCCTGTGCATCCCCACCGCCGGGTATGGGGCCCCCGACGCCGATCCGGGCGGCGCATGGCGATTCATCAGCGGACGATCGCCCTGCCCCATGACCGACTTGGGGTGGAAGTCGGTGGGCGTGTTGGAACTCACCGCGCTGCCCAGCATCGACAGGGCCCGTTGGGTCTCTTGGGTCCGGGAGGCCGACGTCCTGCTGGTCAATGGCGGTGACGCGCTCTACCTGTGCCACTGGATGCGGGAGTCCGGGCTGGCTGAACTCCTGCCGTCGCTGGCCGACATGGTCTACGTGGGGCTCAGCGCCGGAAGCATGGTGCTGACCCCCCGCATCGGGCAGGAATTCGTGGGCTGGACGCCGCCCAACGGCGGCGACAGTACGCTGGGCCTGGTCGATTTTTCGATCTTCCCGCACCTGGATCATCCGGCTTGCCCGGAGAACACCATGGCCGCGGCAGAACAATGGGCGGCCGAGATCACGGGTCCGGCGTACGCCATCGATGAGCAGACCGCCATCAAGGTGGCCGACGGCGCCGTCGAAGTAGTCTCCGAAGGCCGCTGGAAGCCGTTCTAGACGTCGCTTCTCTTGGTGTGACCGTTCGCTGAACTGTGCATGATGGGCTCGGTTACGCGGTTACCGCTGGGGACCAGAGCCTCTTCGCGCGCCGTCGCCATCACCGACCCACCCTCCATCGCGCCCACCTGATTGACGGCGGAGAGGCGGAATTCACTGACCTTCAGGCCCTTGGGGATCCGGGTGAAGCGAGCCTTGCTGACCGCCACCGGACCTGTGCGGAGTTGGCCGAGCCGCCTTTCGGCACCCGGATGCGAGCCATGACCGCCTTCCGGCGCGGGCCGCGTCACGGGCTGACCGCGTTCACGCGGACCGCCATCAGCGCCACGTCGTCGCTGCCGTCCGGGAGCAGGCGGTCGAGGAGTTTGGCACAGACCCCTTCCGGGTCCGCGGCGCCCACTTCGCCAACCAGCCCGGCGAGGGCACTCAGGGAGTGCTCGAGGTCTTCGTGCCGGTGTCCGACCAGCCCGTCCGTGACGAGGGGGCGCAGTGTGATCACGTCGCCCCCTGGCGGAGCGCGATCGTGAGCACCTCGTGCACGGATGGCCGAGGGGTCATGTCGGCCGGTGCAGGGCAACGACGATCCCGGCGTCGTCCCTGCGTACCGCGGTCTGGTTCAGAAGCTGGCCGACGACCATGGAGGGGGCCTGGGTGAAGAGACCGGGGAAGTCTCGGGGCCGCCACCGGTCGCTGAGGCCGTCGGAGTGCATGACGAGGGCGGTACCGGGCGGGAACGGCATCGCTTGACTGCGCGCGCGAGGCAGTTGCACACCGGCGATACCGGGTGTCGAGAGCAGTCCGTTGCGGCTGTCACCGTGCGCGAGCAGCGCGGTGATGTTGCCGACGCCGCTGAGGTGTACGCGCTGGTCGGTCAGATCGACCAGGGCGATCGCGACCGCCGCTCCGCGGCTTCCCCTGAGTCCCTCGTGCACATCGCGCAGCACGGCCTCCGGGCTGATGTGCCGGCACTCGCGGAACGCCGCCCGGGCCTGGTCCGCGGCCCGGGCCGCGAGGGGTCCGTGCCCCAGTCCGTCGCACATCATCAGCAGCAGCGCCTGTGCGGAGGGACCGTCCACGGCGCGTACGGCCCAGGTGTCGCCGCACAGCTGCTCGCCGCTGATCGGGCGGGTCAGGCCGCCCGTCGCCACGACCTCGGGTTCGGCAGCCCGTCCGTCCGTCCAGAACTGCGCGCAGACCACCGTGCCACGGCCGGGCAGGGAGTGGATGCCGGAGAAGTCGGCGAGCCGCTCGATGGCGCCCATCCCGATGCCGAGGGTGCCGTAGGCGGACGTGCCGTCGCGCAGCGCACGCGGCACGTCGGCGATCCCGGGGCCGTTGTCGAGCGAGAGGCACTCGACGCCGGCGCGGCCGCGGGCCCGCACCACGCGCAGGGCGAGGGAGCCGTCGTCGGCGTGCTTGAGGAGGTTGGTGGCCATCTCCGTCACGCACAGCTCGACGCGGGAGACGCGTTCCTCGGACAGCCCGACAGCACGAGCCAACTGCCCCGCCTGCCGGCGTGCCGCGGCGGCCAGGGCGATGTCCGCGCGCAGCCAGTGGACATCGCCGGCCTCGGCGACGAGGCCTGTGTTCACCGGCCCCACTTCACAATGCGCACCGTGGTGCCTCCCTCGCCGGACTCGATGTCGAACTCGTCGACGAGGCGCTTGGCACCGCTGAGACCGAGGCCCAGGCCGTTGCCGGACGTCCAGCCGTCCTGCATCGCCGCTTCGACGTCCGGTATGCCGGGTCCCTTGTCCTGGAACTCGACGTAGACGCCGGAGCGGCTGTCGTCGGCGACGTTGGCCGCGCGCACCACGCCTCCGCCACCGTAGATGAGCATGTTGCGCCCCAGCTCGCTGGCCGCCGTGACCAGTTTGGTCTGGTGGACCAGCGACAGTCCCCCTCGCTGGGCCAGGGTGCGGACCACCTGACGAGCGTTGACGACGTCGCTGCTGGTGGTCACGGCGACGGTCTCGGCCGCGGCGAGGGACGGTCCGTAGTCCCTCATGCGCGGCCTGCGTTGAGGCGCCGCAGCAGTTTGAGTCCGCGTTCCAGGTTCAGGGCGGTGCGGACACCGTTCAGGGACAGTCCGAGCTCGACGAGGGTCATGGCGACCGCGGGCCGCATGCCGACGACGATCGTCTCGGCTCCGAGCATGCGCGAGATCGACGCGTTGGTGGCCAGCATGCGTCCGACGAAGGAATCGACGATCTCCAGGGCGGAGATGTCGATGACGACGCCTTTCGCACCGGTGTCGACGATGCGGTTCGACAGGTCTTCCTGGAGGTCCAGCACCGTCTGGTCCTCCAGGTCGAACTGGATGGAGACCAGGAGGATCTCACCGATCTTGAGGACGGGAACGCGGTCGGTCACAGCAGGCCCCGCACGTCGTCCTCGGCGTCCTTGGCGACTTCCTTCAGCGCCTGACGCAGCGCGTCCGCCAGGGAGGAGTTCGTCGGGATGTCACCGAACTCGATGCCGAGCGCCACGATGGTCTGGGCGATCTGCGGCCGGATGCCGGAGATGATGCACTGCGCGCCCATCATGCGGGCGGCGACCACGGTCTTCAGCAGGTGCTGCGCGACCTGGGTGTCCACGGTCGGCACACCGGTGATGTCGATGATGGCGTGCGTGGAGTCGCTGTCGACCAGGGTCTGCAGCAGCTTCTCCATGACGACCTGGGTGCGGGCCGAGTCCAGGGTCCCCACCAGCGGGACGCCGACGACGCCGTCCCACAGCTTCACTACGGGAGTGGAGAGTTCGAGGAGCTGCTCGGCCTGGGCCGAGATGATCTCCTCACGGGTTCGTATGAACGCCTCGGTGGTGAGCAGGCCGAGGTCGTCCAGCAACCGGGCGAACTGGAGATAGGCACGCGCACCCTGCTCGTCGGCGGCGAGGGTCGGCTCCAGCACCTCCTTGAGAGCGAAGACGCTCCGGGCCGTCTCCGTAGGGCTGAAGCCCTGCCGGGCACGACTGCGGGAGAGCTCGATCAGCAGGCTCCGCGTCTCACCGAACTGCTCGGCCCGACTGTTCAGACCGCCTTCGGTGACGGCCTTGAGGATGGCGTCGTACAACTCGCCCAGTTCCAGGCCCAGCTCGGCGGTGCTCAGCCTGCCCAGTAGGTCGTCACCGACCAACCTGGTCCATTGGACCAGGAACGTGTCCCGGTGCGTGGCCAGGGTTTCGACCAGATGGCGCGTATTGCTGTCAGTGGCCACGAGATTCCCTCGAACAAGTGATTGAATATGCCACGCAGACAATACGTCAGTCGCGCCTACTCGCTGTTCACGTATTCCACCAAAGCGGCACTTCCTTCATCGGGAGGCCACATATCTGCCGCGCCGGAGAACAGGCAGCACAAGCCGACTCTCGTCGCGCGTGCACAAGGGGCGCGCGTATCAGCATGCTTGGGCTGACCGCAGGGGGTGTTCAGGGGATGCTCTACAGAGGCGGGCGCCCAGAGACAGCGCCGCCGGGGTCGTCCGCAAGGGCGATGCGGGCGGTGATGCGTTTGCCGACGAGCTCGCGCTGCACCTCGAAGCCTTGGGCGACGGCCATCACGATCTCCAGACCGTGCTGTCCGACCCGGCCCGCGTCAGCGGCCCGGGCGATGGGAAGGGTCGGGTCGGAATCCCACACTACGACCTCGACGACATCGCCAACGATGCGCAGGTCCAGCAGCACCGGGCCGGGGGCGTACTTGCGGGCGTTGGTGACCAGTTCACTGACCACCAACTGGGTCAGGTCCATGGCACGCTGCGAGACAGGCAGGCCGTGATCGGACTGGACCCGGGCAAGAAAGCCGGCAGCCACCTGACGGGACTCGGCGATGACCCCGCCGTCACCCTCCAAAGCCAGGGTGATCTGTAGGTCCTGATCGCCCGAAGTGGTGCCTTCTTTACCCACGAGCACTGGTTCCATCGAGCCGCCTTCCGTCGCCCTTCCGCCCACCCGCGTACCCGGGCAACCGCGGGCGACACCTGACACGCCTACGTGATCTGCATCTCACCAGGCCCTTCCGTACGGTTCGCGCCCACGCAGCGCCCGACAAGCCCGCGGGGCGGCCTCATCATCCGATCAGTGCGCGGGTTGGCCGTGCCACTCGATGCACCGGTCGTCGGCCAGAACGAGCGGGTCGGCGGGCCGGGATGCGGGGTGCGGTTCGCCGTGCGCGAATCGTCACCGGTGTGGGCGGGGGCGGGGCATCGTGGCCGGATGATCGAGGAGACGCTTCAGCAGGTGTTCGCGGAGGCCGGATGCGAGGGCAGTGTGGCTGTCCTGGACATCGACGGTGAGGGCCGGGTGGTGTGCGGAGACGGCGAATCGATGGTCGCCGCGTCCACGTTCAAGATCGTGGTGGCGTTGGAGCTGTTCTGTCAGGCCGCCGAGGGAAGCCTGGATGTCACCCAGCGTGTCCGGCTCTCGCCGGCACAGGCCACGCCGGGCGGCCAGGGGTTCTGCATCTTCGAGGACGAGGCTGAGGTCTCTCTGCGGGATGTCGCCCGGATGATGCTCACCATCAGCGACAACACCGCGACCGACCTGTTGATCCACCGGGTGTCGCTGTCCCGCATCCGCGCCCGCCTGGCCCGCCTGGGTCTGGACCGCATCCGGCTGGCCGGCACCATCCGTCAGGAATTCGATGCCATCGGCCGCGACACGGGCTACGCGGGATGGACCGAGATGACCCGTGCGATGAGTGAAGCCGGCTCACCGGCGGAGGCCGCGCACATATGGGAGCGCGCCCTGTCCGCTCCGTCCCTGCGGCCTGGCCGCATCACCAGCGCGACGGCCGGACAGATGGCGGCCCTGCTGAAGCTGATCTGGCTCGACCAGGCGGGCCCCGCTGCCGCCTGCCAGGAGGTGCGGACCCTGCTCGGCCAGCAGCGGCTGATCCGGAAGATCGCCACCGGTTTCGGGGAGGAGATCCGGGTGGCAGCCAAATCAGGCACCGTCCCCGGCTGCGCAAGCAACGACGCGGGGGTGGTGCAGTACCCGGACGGTTCCCGCTACGCGGTGGCGGTGTTCACCAGACCGGCCGGAGCAGGGTCCAGGGCCCCGCATACTCCCCAGGCCGATTCCGTGATCGGTACCGTGGCCCGGCTCGCGGTCGAGCACCTGCACCGACAGCAGGAGAAGACGGCATCCGGGAACACGGGCACCAGGGCATGACAGTGGTGAGGGGCGGCCCACCTTTCCGGTCAGCGGTGAGTTCGCCCACGACGGCCCTCGTCCCGGCCTTACGCCAGTTACGCGTACAGACCTTGGCCTTATTCAGGAAGGTCATCAAGACATGCAGGCCATGACGGGTGAGGGACACTTGTGCCCACCCGGATGGGGGTTAGTGTGGTCGTGTGGCTTCCGATCCGGGCGTGCGGGCCGACAGCGCGGACAGCGCCGACGACTCCCACGTCGCCGTCCACCCCGACAGTGCCATCAACTCGGTCAGCGTGCTGAGCGAGGACTCGCGCCGGCGCATGTTCACCTTCATCCGGCGCGCTGGCCGAGCCGTCACCCGGGACGAGGCCGCCGCCAGCGTCGGCATCTCCCGCAAGCTCGCCGCCTTCCACCTCGACAAGCTCGTCGAGGCCGGGCTGCTGCGCACGCGCTACGGCAGGCCGGGCGGGATCCGCAAGGTCGGCCGGCAGCCCAAGGTCTACGAGCCCACCGACGCCCAGATCACCGTGAACATCCCCGACCGGCGCCACGAGCTCCTGGCCGACCTGCTCCTGGACGCCGTCCTGACCGAGCAGGCGGACGAGAACGCCACACAGGCGGCCATGCGAACGGCTGAGCGACGCGGCCGGCAGTTGGGCGAGGCCGCACGTGAGGAGACCCGCCCTGGCCGCCTGGGCCCCGAGCGCGGGCTGACCGTCTGCGAGCGGCTGCTGGACCGGTACGGCTACGAACCCGTCCGGGAAACCCCCACCCGGCTCAGGCTGCGCAACTGCCCCTTCCACCCGCTGGCCGGGAAGGCCCCGGAACTCGTGTGCGGGATGAACAAGGCGTTCCTCAGCGGCTACATCGACGGCCTCGAGGTCAGCGGCGTCGAGGCCGTCCTGGCCCCGGAGCCCGGGGAATGCTGCGTTCGCCTCAGCCCGAGCGAGCACGATCATGACGGCCGGACGGTCCAGGACCGCTGAGGCGAGGCCTGCCACCGCCCCGCTGTACGGCACCGCCATCGGCGGGGGGACGCAGAAAGGCATGCGGTACGGCACGGCGCCGCGCGAGGGGGTCCGCCCGCCATGCGTGCTCGTCACCTGCCCGAACAGGGGGGATCCCGGCCCTTGAAACCGGAGCTACCACCATGTCGCCCAAGCACACATTGAACCGTCCTGTCCGTCCGACGCGGTCCGCCGCACATACCGCCACCGCCCCCGGGGCCGCCGCCGACTGCGGCCTCCTGCTGATCAGACTCACCTTCGGCCTGCTGATGGCCGGTCATGGCGCTCAGAAGGTCTTCGGACTGTTCGGGGGCCACGGGCTGGCGGCGACCGGAAAGGGGTTCGCGGCGCTCGGCTTCCACCCCGGCAAACTGTTCGCCGTGGTCGGCGGCATGTCCGAGCTGCTCGGCGGCCTGGGTCTGGCCCTGGGCCTGCTGACCCCGCTGGCAGCCGCCGCACTGATCGGCGTCATGATCAACGCGATGGCCACGGTCACGGGTGCTCACGGCCTGTGGGAGAGCGAGGGCGGCGTTGAGTACAGCGTCTGTATCGCCGTCGTCGCCCTGGCCATCGCCGCAATCGGGCCCGGTCGACTGGCAGTCGACCGCTTCTTCCCCTGGGGTGCGGGCGGCTTCAAGCAGGCAGGTCTCGCCCTCGGCCTCGGCGGCCTGGCCGCCGCGGTCACCTTGAGTCTTTGACATCTCCCGGTCATCTGGTCCCCCACCAGCGGCGCCCGCGGGCCGGGAGCACGCCTGGCCACGGGGTCGTTCGGGAGATGCTGAAGCCGGGCTGTGCGCCGGGTGGTAACTCAGGTGTGACGGGCTTGGCCACCTGAGCAAAAATGCCCGCATGAGCCGAGAGACGAATGAGGTACGCGAAGCGATAGCAGGCGAGCTGCGCCTCATGGACCCGAAGGTGCGCGCATCACGCTCGCTTGCCCGGCAACTACTGGACCCGGACTTCGTAGAGGTCGGAGCTTCGGGGCGGCGGTGGACCTATGACGAGATGCTTGCCTCGATGCCCGAGATGGACGGTGCGGCGGAAGGCGGTCCGCGCTACGAGCCGTCAGAGTTCACCGGTGTCCTGCTGGCCCCCGGTCTGGTGCACCTGACTTACGAGACCACGCTGAATGGAAGCCGGGCACGGCGCAGTTCGCTCTGGCGCAAGCAGGGTGCAGACGCAACCTGGCAGATGTACTACCACCAGGCCACGCCCATCCCGGCCGACAGCGAGTAACAGCAAGTCTCGGACGGTGATCGTTCGCTGTCCCTTCCACGACATGGCGCCGGCGGCGCCGTTCGACCTTGGCCAGACGGTCGCCACCGCGATGTCCCACGGTCGGAACGCGTGCGTTGATACGCCGGCAAGATCGCTTGACCTTGCCCCAGCGGGAAGGATCACAGTTTCTATGGATCACATGGCCGGTGGAGGGTGTGCTCGCCGGCCAACCGAGACGTAGAGGGGGGAGTTCGCATGATCGCGACCTGCATCATTCTCGACATCGGCGGCGTGCTGGAGATCACGCCGAGAACGGGGTGGGGGCAACGGTGGGAGGAGCGGCTGGAGCTGCCGCGGGGCGCTGTGAACGAGCGGATGCGCGACGTTTGGCGTGCGGGAAGCGTCGGGAGCATCAGCGAACGAGACGTGCACGAGCAGGTGGCAGCACGTTTGGGTCTCGACGCGGGCCAGGTCGAAGCGTTTATGGCTGATCTCTGGACGGAGTACCTGGGGACGCCGAACGCAGAACTGATCGACTACGTGCGAGGATTGCGGGGGACCTGCCGACTGGGCATCTTGAGCAACAGCTTCGTCGGTGCACGGCAACGGGAATGCGCGCTCTACCACTTCGACGAGTTGGTCGAGCAGATCGTCTATTCGCACGAGATCGGTATCGGCAAGCCCGACCTGCGGTCCTTCGAGGCCGCGTGCGCCGGCTTGGGCGTTGTTGCGGAGAACTGCCTTTTCATCGACGATGTCGCCGTCAACATCGAAGCCGCCGAAGCGGCGGGCATGCAGGGCCACCTGTTCGAGGACAACGCCCGGACCATCACACGCATCGAAGCTCACCTGGCGAACGACTCGGGCGTCGAGCAGGCGCTGCTGCGATAGGCAACGCCTTGCGACCGACGGTGAACCGGCGTTCCGCCGGGCCGTGTCGGCCTCCGCCGGGTGAGCCGAGCCGCACGGCGTGACGTTGGACCGGCTCGGCATGGACGGTGAGCTGAACTGGTCAGCCTCCTCCGGCTTGCGGCCACGCCGGCACATCCTCCGGGGAACCTCTGCTGACGCCGGGTCCAGCGGAACGGCGAGAGTGGTCACGAGACCAGCGCGATGGTCACGGTTTCTTGCAGCCACAGACGACAAACGATGCGAGAGCCTGATGTCCCAACCCTGTGGGAGCGCGCCGACAGGAGTGGGCGGTGCGGTCGGTAGATGACGGCCCGGTGGCACCACAGGTGACCAGTTCGAGATCGGCCGCCCTGAACTGGTCGATCGGGGGTACTCACGCCGTCACCGGAGGACGCAACGGCGTCCTGCGGCCGAAGAGAGGGAAGCCGAGTGACGGGAGGTGATCGCCATGTCGTCGGGTACGCAGCCGCACGACCCGAGCCGGCCGGCACCACAGGCGCAGGCGCAAGAGCCGGTGAGTGAGTTGGTGCAGCGTGCCTCGCAGCAGCTCAGCGAGCTGGTGCGTGGAGAACTGCGCTTGGCGCAGGCGGAGATGAAGGAGAAGGGCAAGCGCTACGGCAAGGGGGGCGGGCTGTTCGGCGGTGCCGGACTGGTCGGGTTCCTGATGTTGCAGGCCCTGGTGGCCACCGTCATCGCCGCACTCGCCGTGGTACTTCCGGTGTGGGCCGCGGCCCTCATCGTGACCGCCGTCCTCGGCGTTGTCGCCGCCGTGATGGCGCTGACCGGGAAGAAGGAAGTCTCCCAGGCCGCCCCGCCCGCGCCCGCGGAGACGATCGAGAACGTGAAGGCCGACGTGGCCGAGATCAAGGAGAGTGCCCACCGATGACCCAGCCGCCCCACGACGAGCCCACCGCGCAGAGCCCGGAGGAACTGCGCGAACAAATCGAGAACACCCGTCACGAACTCGGCGACACGGTCCAGGCGCTCGCGGCCAAGACCGACGTCAAGGCCCGCGCACAGGAGAAGGCCGCCGAGATCAAGGACCAGGCAGCGCTCAAGGCCGGGGAGCTGAAGGAACAGGCCGCGCTCAAGGCTGAGCAGGTCAAGGTCAAGGCCACCGAAGCCGCGTCACGCGTGCAGGACAAGCTGCCCGACCCGGTCCGGCACAAGGCCACCCAAGCCGCCGGGCAGGCCCGGGTGGCCACCGCCCAGGGGCTCCACGCGGCACGCAGCAACCGTCAACTGCTCCTCGCGACCGCCGCCGCAGGCACGCTCATTTGGCTGATCCGCCGGAAGAAGCGGTGACAGTGCGAAGGCCGCCGAGACCGTCCATAAGCTGGTAGGACCCGTGCCGGACGCCACCTGCGGCATCCTTACAAAAGCCCTCTTCGAACAGGGGTGGAGACGTCCATCCATGGTGAGGACGACTCCGACGTCACCCCCTTTCAGGACCACGGCTCGGGCGAACTCCCCTTCCCCGCAACCGTGCAGGGCGCTCGTCTCGCCGGCGTCACAGCAGCCGTCGACCGCGTCGGCGCCGTCGGCACACGCCACGTCACCGGCCTACGCCCCGGCTGACCGGGAGAACACGGCGCGGAGGGGGCCGGTACCCACTCGGGTACCGGCCCCTCCCCCGTCTTCGTAGGAGCCGAGCCTCTGTCGTCGCCCACAAAAGTCGGCGCGCCCGCCGGTCAATGCGGTACCCCTGCGTTTCGGTCCTTCCGGTGGTTTGCCGTTCCCGGTGCCGGTGCCCGCAGTGGAGCGCCTCGGACACTGATCGGGGCGGCACCGGGCCGCTGGAAAGGGGGCCGCATGCCCGACGGCAGGATGCTGATCGCGGTACGGGAGCACTTCCGCGAGGAGGGGGCCGCGCCCGAACAACTCCGCGCGATCCGTGCGGCGGTCGAGGCGAAGGGGCTGGAAGTCCGCTGGGCCGTGACAGCCGAGGACGCGCAGGCGGTACTGCGGACGGAGGCAGGACTGGCGGCGGCCCTGGTCGCCTGGGATCTGCCTCCTGGTACGGCCGCCGGCCAGCCGGGCGGGGACGAGAGCGGCGGGGCCTCGGTGCTGCGGTCCATCGGCCGACGGTTCCAGGACCTTCCGGTGTTCCTGGTGATGGCCGACGAGGGTGTGCGGGATCTGCCGTTGTGGGTGTCGGAGATGGTCGTCGGCTACGTCTGGCCGTTGGAGGACACCCCGGGCTTCATCGCCGGCCGGATCTCGACGGCGGCTCGCACCTACCGCGAGGAGGTGCTGCCGCCGTTCTTCCGGGCCCTGCGCCGCTTCGACGACTCCCACGAGTACTCCTGGCACACCCCGGCGCACGCGGGCGGTGTGGCGTTCCTGAAGTCACCGGCGGGCCGCGCCTTCCACGACTACTTCGGCGAGCGGCTGCTGCGCAGCGATCTGTCGATCTCGGTGGACGAGCTGGGCTCGCTGTTCGAGCACACCGGCCCGATCGGGGAGGCGGAGCGCAATGCGGCCCGTGTCTTCGGCGCCGACCTGACGTACTTCGTGCTGCACGGGGACTCCACCTGCAACCGCCTGGTGGGCCACTTCAGCGTCACGCGGGATGAGTTGGCGCTGGTGGACCGCAACTGTCACAAGTCGGTACTGCACGGCTTGGTGGTGTCCGGGGCCCGCCCCGTCTACCTGGTTCCGACCCGCAACGGCTACGGTCTGGCCGGCCCGCTGCCGCCCGCCGAGCTGGCACCGGAGGCAGTGGCCGCCCGGATCGCCGCGCACCCGTTGGCCGAGGGGGCGCTCTCGGCGGAGCCTCAGTACGCGGTCTTCACCAACTCCACGTACGACGGCCTGTGTTACGACGCCGTCCCGACGGCGCGGGCGCTCGCGGCGAGCTCCCCGCGGGTGCACTTCGACGAGGCTTGGTTCGCGTACGCACGCTTCCATCCACTGTACGCGGGGCGCTACGGCATGGCGGTGCATGAGTCGTCGTTCCCCGGGCCCGACCGGCCGACGGTGTTCGCGACCCAGTCGACGCACAAGCTGCTCGCCGCACTCTCGCAGTCGGCGATGGTGCACGTACGACCCGCGCCGCGGGCGCCGGTGGAACACGAGCGGTTCAACGAGGTGCTGATGATGCACGGCACCACCTCACCGCTGTACCCGATGATCGCCTCCCTGGACGTGGCGACCGCGATGATGGACGGGCCGCAGGGAGAGTGGCTGGTCGACGAGGCGGTGACGGAGGCCGTCCGGTTCCGTCAGGAGATGGTCCGCCTGCGCCACCGTATCGAGGTCGCCGGTGACCGTCCGCCGTGGTTCTTCGGCGTGTGGCAGCCTCCGACGGTCACCGACCCCGCGACCGGTACGGAACTCCCCTTCGACGAGGCCCCCTCGGAGCTGCTGCGCACCGAGCCGTCCTGCTGGACGCTCGCCCCCGGCGCCGACTGGCACGGCTTCCCGGGGCTGACCGAGGGGCACTGCATGCTGGACCCGGTGAAGGTCACCCTGACCTGCCCCGGCATCACCGCCACCGGGGAGATGGCGGACGAGGGCATCCCCGCGCGGGTACTGACGGCCTACCTGGCGACCAGGAACATCGTGGTGGAGAAGACCGACAGCTACACCACGCTCGTCCTGTTCTCCATGGGCATCACCAAGGGCAAGTGGGGCACGCTGCTGGACGCGCTGATGGACTTCAAGGCCCTGTACGACAGCGACGCGCCGCTGGAGCGGGTGCTGCCGCAGGCCACCGCCGCGCACCCGAAACGGTACGCGGGACTGACCCTGCGCGAGCTGTGCCGACAAATGCACGGGCAGCTGCGCTCGGCACGGCTGGTGGAGCTGCTGGACACCGCGTTCCAGCAGTTGCCGGAGCCCGTGTTCCCGCCGCAGCACTGCTACCAGCGGCTGGTGCGGGGCGGTACCGAGCGGGTACGCATCGCCCAGGCGGCCGGCCGGATCGCGGCGGCCATGGTCACCGTCACACCGCCAGGCATCCCGGTACTGATGCCCGGAGAGAACGTCGGCGCCCCCGACGGCCCGCTCCTGCGCTACCTCACCGCGCTGGAGTCCTTCGACCGCCGCTTCCCGGGATTCCGCAGTGAGACGCACGGCGTCACCATCGACGCCGACACCGGCGACTACCAGATCGAGTGCCTGAGCCCTGACCAGGACGACCACCGCATCGCACCCCCCGCGCAACGCCACGCGCCACAGTCGGCGAACGCCGTGCAGCCCTAGGGCCTGTTGCGAAAGTGGCCTCGTCGCCCGGAGGGCGGTCGCGCGGCGTCCGGTGCGTGCTCTCGGCGTGCCGCCCGGAAGTCCTCGTACTGGGCGTACTCGGGCTTCCGGGCGGTGCGGCGAGAGTGCGTGCCGGGCGTCGCACGGCAGAGGACCACTTTCGCAACAGGCCCTAGCGGACTCGGCACGGACATACGATCGGAGACGTGACGATCCAGTACCAGTGGCGAGGTGACTTCGAGAACTCCGCCCTCAACGCGCTACACGCCGACGGTTTCGGTCACCCTGTCGCCCGGACCGACTGGCGGGAACGACTGCGGCGCCACAGCCTCGGCTGGGTCTGCGCATGGGAGGACGGCAGTCTGATCGGCTTCGTCAACGTCGCCTGGGACGGCGGAGCTCATGCCTTCATCCTCGACACGGTGGTCGCGCTGCATCACCGGTCGAAAGGAGTCGGAGCCGCGCTTCTCTCCACCGCGGCCGAAGAAGCTCGTATCGCGAAGTGCGAGTGGCTTCACGTCGACTTCGAAGAACACTTGCGTTCCTTCTATTTCCATGGATGTGGCTTCAGAGAGACGGCAGCCGGACTGATCGCCTTGTGACGCGGTGACGCCAGGTGACGTGGGCCGCCCGTCAGCGGTGCAGGGAGACGGAGAGTCCCCGAGGAGCGCCGGGGTGGGGCCGGTCGGGGCGATGAGTTCCCGGATCGCCGGCAGTCTGTCCTCAGGAGACAGCATCCCGCCCGCGCCGGTTCGGAAGAGGCCTGCTGATGAGCGAACTGCACAAGACCTTGCGACGCTACGTCGACAACGGGACGGTCCCCGGGGCCGTGGGGTTGGTGGCCCGAGGGGACGACGTCGAAGTGGTGGCCGTCGGGTCGCTGGACGCCGACGGCACCGCCCCGATGACCCGCGAGTCCCTCTTCCGCATCGCCTCGATCACCAAGCCGATCGTCGCCGCCGCGCTGCTGGCGCTGATCGAGGACGGCACCGTCGGCCTGGCCGACCCTGTGGCCGAGTGGCTGCCCGAGTTGGAGAAGCCGGTCGTGGTGCGCACGCCCGGCGGACCGGTCGACGACGTGGTTCCGGCCGTACGCCCGATCACCGTCGAGCACCTGCTGAGCTCACGGCCGGGCTGGGGTTTCCCCGACGACTTCACGCTCCCCGCCGTCCGCGCGCTCTTCGAGGTGCAGCGAGACGGTCGCGCCCCGCAGTCCATGCCCGACCAGGACACCTGGCTGGCGGCCATGTCCCGGGTCCCGCTGCTGCACCAGCCGGGCGACGCCTGGTTGTACAACACGGCCTCCGACCTGCAGGGGGTACTGATCGCGCGGGCCTCGGGCCGCGCGCTGCCCGACTATCTGGCCGAACGGCTGCTGGAGCCACTGGGGATGAAGGACACCGGCTTCGTCGTACCGCCGGGCAAGCAGGACCGTCTCACGTCCGCCTACCGCCCCGACGGCGCGGGCGCGCTGGTGCGGACGGACACCCCGGACGGCGCGTTCACGAAGGCCCCGCGCTTCGCCTCCGGCGCCGGCGGGCTGGTGTCCACGGCCGACGACTGGCTGGCGTTCGCCCGGCTGCTCCTGAACGGCGGCGAGGCGAACGGCCGCCGCCTCCTCACGCCTGCCGCGGTGAGCCGGATGACCACCAACCATCTCACCGCGGCCCAGCGCGACGCGGGCGCGCTCTTCCTTGAGGGCCAGGGCTGGGGCTACGGCGGCCAGGTCGACGTCACGCCCGCCGACCCCTGGAACGTCCCCGGCCGCTACGGCTGGGTCGGCGGCACCGGCACGGCGGCCCATATGGTCCCGCACACCGGGACGGTGACGATCCTGCTCACCCAGGTGGCGATGGAGAATCCCACCCCGCCACCGCTGATGCGGGACTTCTGGCGCTGCACGGCAGGAGCCTGAAGCGGGCCCGTCCGGGCCCGTCAGGAGGCGGCGTGATGCGCGGGCAGGAGGACGGCCGCGGCGCGCGGACCGGGTGGACGGGGTGTGGTCACGCGGAACTGCGGGCGGGTACCGGTGAGGTCCAGGACGTGCTGAGGCTGGGCCTGCAAACCGGAAAGTTCCAGGTGCCCGCCGTGTGTGTCGGCGTTCCGGTTCAGGGTCTGCAGCAGGCAGAGGCCGCTGGCGTCCATGAACGCCACGCCCGCCATGTCCAGGCACAGTATGCGGTCACGGACGTTCACGGTGTCCGTGATACGGGTGACCTGCGAGCAGGCATCGAGGTCGAGGTCACCGACCACCGTGATCACGGTCCGGTCGGCGAGCTCGCTGACGCGTACATCGACAGAGGGCATGGAGGAAAACACCGCCGTTCGGGATCAAAGCCCATCACGGTCGGCTCCCACTGCCGGAAGTAGGCCGTCAAACGCGCGGCACACCGGTGCCGCTCACACTGTGCAAGACCACCCGCACCAGCCACCGCCCTTTCCGTGTGTCCACTGCACGGGGGCGCGGGGTCTCCCACCAGACCAGGCTGGTTCTCATCAAGCGTGGCACACCGAGGCTGCCGGCACCAGGCCTGCCGGCCCCGGTCGGGGAAAGAGGCCGGGGAGAGGGAAACGCCTTGTCGGGGTTCAGATTCCGTCAGGTTGGAAGAACGCGAGCATCTTCTGGGCGGCGTCCGGCGACATCAGCAAGTCCTGCATCTCGGCGGACATCCGCGCGGCGGCACTGGTGCGTTCGAACATCTCACGTTCGTACTCTTCGACGGCGATGGGAAGATCGTCCGGGTGCGCGGCCAGCGCCAGGCCGAGCAGGGCGCCGTCGAGCAGGGCCATGTTGGCGCCCTGCCCCACCGGCGGCATCAGGTGCGCGGCATCGCCGAGCAGCGTGACACCTGGCGTAGAAGGCCAGGTCAGACCGGCTGGGAGAGCGGTGATCGACCGCGGCACGACGGTGTCGTCGCAGGCCGCGATCAGCGCGGTGATCCGTGGGTTCCAGCCGGGCAGCAGGTCGATCAGCCGCGCCCGCGCGGCGGCCGGGTCGTCGAACGGGATCCCGCTGGCGGCGATCCAGTCCTCGGGGGTGTTGTAGAAACTGAGGCCGATGCGGACGCGGCCGTCGCCGTTGCGCTGCGCCGCCAGGGACAGTCCGTCCCCGAGCACCCAGTAGTTGCCGCGTCCGACCATTGCCGCGAGGTCGGGGTGAGTGCGGTCGATGTCGGGAATTCCGACTTCGACAATGTTCTGGCCGATGTGCGCCGGGCGGGCGTCGGTGAGCAGCGTGCGGACCCGGGACTGCGCGCCGTCCGCGCCGACCAGCAGGTCGCATGTCGCGCTGCTGCCGTCGGCGAAGTGCAGCAGGCCGTCGTGGGCGGACTTGAAAGCGCGCCCCCAGCGCACCGTGTCCTCGGGGAGGGAATCCAGCAACAGGTCGCGCAGATCGGCGCGGTCGACCTCGGGGCGCTCGAGCGGGGCGTCGTCGGGCGTGTCCTCCTGGAGCAGCAGGGTTCCGTCCGGTTCGAGAAGACGCATGTCCTGCCCCGCGCCCCGGGCGATCTCGTAGAACTGGTCGATCAGACCGGCCTCGCGCAGCGCCCGCTGGCCGGAGTGGATGTCGAGCATGCCGCCCTGATCGCGCGCGTCGCGTGATGGTTCGCGTTCGTATATGACGGCGTCCATGCCGTTGACATGCAGCACGCGGGCAAGAGCCAGGCCGCCGAGACCGGCTCCGACGATGGCGATGTCCATGTTCCCTCTCCCCCGGTACACCCTTCGATACAACGTCTCGGACGATACAGCGTATCGGCCCATACGCTGTATCGTTGGCGCCATGTTGGTGTGGGAAAGGCCCGAGCCGCCGGATCGGCCGGTGCCGGCCTCGTTGAGCCGGGAGCGGATCGTGCGGGCGGCGATCAAACTGGCCGACGCGGACGGCCTGGAGGCGGTGTCACTGCGCAAGGTCGCCGCCGAGCTGGACGTCCGTCCGATGCGGCTGTACGGCTACATCGCCGGCAAGGAGGAGCTGCTCGACCTGATGGTCGACGCCGTCCACGCCGAGATCCGGCCGGTCGGCGACGGCTGGCGGGAGGTGCTCCGGTCGCATGCCGAAGCCACTCGGCACGCCGTTCAGGGGCACGAATGGCTCGCCGATCTCCTGGGTGGCCGCCCTCAGCTCGGGCCGCACGCCCTGGCCACCGGGGAGTCCGTGATGGCCGCACTCGGCGGGGTCGACGTGGACGACGTCATGCCGGTGGTCGCCGCGGTCAACGCGTACGTGATCGGCGCGGTGCGCCGGGAGATCGCCGAGCGACGCGCCGAGCGGGCCACCGGGATGGACGAGAAGCATTGGCAAGCCACGCTCGGGCCCTACCTGCAGCGGACCTTGGCCACCGGCCGCTTCCCCGCACTGGCCACGGTGGTGCACGAGGCCACCGATCTGGACGCCGACCACACCTTCGGGATCGGCCTCGACTGCCTGCTCGACGGAATCGAGGCCCGCATCTCACGATGACCTGCGATCGAAGAACCGAAGTGGGGTCCGGCCAGCGCAGGAACCGTCAGCCGCCACATGTTCTGGTCACATCCGAAGCCATGCGCCAGCACCACCACAGGCCCCTCGGCGTTGCCGGTCAGGTCACATTGTTCCTGCGGCCGACGTCCATGCGCGCAGTGTCTCAATCCGCCGCCCGCGGCTCCGACACGCCCCCGGGACCGCCCCCGCCATGCCGAGAACATTCACACGGCCGCCCCGATCGGACTTTCAGCCGGTGGTCAGCAGTTGCTCGCGCAGGCGGTTCAGGCACCGGGACAGGAGCCGGGAGACGTGCATCTGGGAGACGCCCAGGCGCTCACCGATCTGCCCCTGGGTGAGCTCCTCCACGAACCGCATGTGGATGATCTGCCGATCCCGCTCTTCCAGGGCGGCGATCAGCGGAGCCAGCGCATGGAAGTCCTCCACCAGCTCCAGCGCGCCGTCTTCCACGCCGATGAAGTCCTGCAGCGCGGCCTCACCATCCTGGCTACCGCCGATGGCGGCGTCGAGGGAGGTGGAGTTGTAGCCGTTGGAGGCCAGGCGGGCCTCGCGGACCTCGTCCTCGGGCAGGCTCATCAGCTCCGACAGCTCCTTGACCGTCGGATCGCGGTCCAGGCGGCTGCGCAGCTCCTCGGTGGCGCGGGCGAGCTGGACCCGGGCCTCCTGGAGCCGGCGGGGCACGTGCACGGCCCAGGTGGTGTCACGGAAGAAGCGCTTGATCTCGCCCACGATGTACGGAATGGCGAAGGACGTGAACTCCGCCTCCCGGGACAGCTCGAACCGGTCGATCGCCTTGATCAGACCGATCATGCCGACCTGGACGATGTCCTCCATCTCCTCCGGGCCGCGGCTGCGGAACCGGCCGGCCGCGTAGCGGACCAGGGACATGTTCATCTCGATCAGCGTGTTCCGCGCGTAGCTGTACTCGGCCGTGCCTTCTTCCAGCACCGCCAGCTGCTCGAAGAACAGCCGCGACAGCTGCCGGGCGTCCTTCGGCGCCACTCGGGAAGGGTCGGCGACCTCCGGCAGCTCCGACATCCGCGTGTCTGCGGCCAGCGTGCTCATGAGCGCCATGAAGGTCCCCTCCCGGATCCGGATTCGTGCCACGGGCCGCCGAGTCCGACGGCCGGTGCGGCGGCGTGTACCCCCTCATGTTCCACCCATGCCCGCCACCGCACGAATGTGGGTGCCGGAGCTGACGCAAGGCCGGCCCGCGGGCGTCCGAACGGCCCCCAGGGAGGTCGGAAGGCACGCCGCGACGACGCCATGGCGACGGGGGCGGCCTCGGCGTCGCTCCGGCTGGTGCCCCGCAGGGGACCTGTCAGCCGGCGATGGTGGCCAGTCCGGCGATGCCGATGACGTAGATCACCACCGCTGTGATGCTGTCGATGCCCATGCGGGCGTACTGGCGGCGCGGCCTGAAGATCAGCCCCGCCATGTAGACCACGGTCAGGATGATGCCGAGGGCGGTGAGGTAGATGTCGGTGTCGTGCGCGGCCGGCAGGACCGGCTTGCCGGAGATGACGGTCGCGAGCAGGAACAGCACGGGCAGGAAGGCGTTGCCGCCGAAGATGTCGCTGACGGCGAGTTGGTAGTCGCCCAGCTTCGTGGAGGTCAGGCCGGTGCTGACCTCCGGCAGCGAGGTGGCCGCCGCCAGCACGGTCGCGCCGAACAACACGCCGCTCAGGCCCTGTCGGCCGAAGGACTCCTCGCCGCTGCGTTCGATCACGACGCCGGCGACAAGGGTGGCCGGCGCGGAGAAGCCGAACACCAGCCCGGTACGGACGGTGCTCACGCCCTTTTCGCCGGCGGCCTTCTCCTTCTTGCCCTTGGAGTGACCGCGCGGTTCGGGCTGGCTGTCCGGGGCGTCGCCGCCCTCCCGCCACGGCAGCCCCCGCCCTGCCCGGTCCAGCAGCACCAGTCCCACCAGCCAGAGGATCGCGATCGCCACCGAGGCGGGTGCCAGCCGAGCGGCGTGCAGGTCCGGGGAGAGCTGGGTGCCCATCACGACCACGGCCAGGACGACCACCACCAAGGCGCCCTCCAGGACGAGTTGGAGACTGGCCGCCAGACGGGTCAACGGGGCGCGCGGGCGGACGCCGGCAGCGTCCAGGACGGCCAGGACGATCGTCTGGAGGGCGATGCCGCCGAGGAGGTTGCCCACCGCGACGTCGAGTTGGCCGGCCATCGCCGCACTCGCCGTGATCGCGATCTCGGGAAGGTTGGTCGCGATGGCCAGGAGAACGAGTCCGCCGAGCGCGCTGCCGAGGTGGAGCCTTTCGGCGAGTACGTCGGTCGTGTCCGACAGCTTGACACCCGCGAACCAGATGACAGCCGCACTGGCGACGAACAACGCCAGCAGCACCGGCGAACCCAGAGATCCCATGGCGCCGGGAGTACCCTCTGCTCCGGGGAGGAACGCAACACCGCCGGCCCGGCCGAGACTTGGTGCAGTCCCTGACGCGCGGGACGACGTGGTCGGTGCGGTCGAAGTACCTCGGCGGCGCGGTGGTCCCCGGGTCGATCAGGCCGCCCATACCCTACGGTCCGCTACGCATGGTTGGGTTTCCCTTACGCAAGGCTATCGCCCCAGGTGGCCGGGCGGCACCCTTGCCGTCGGACGCGGGACCGTTTGTCATCCACGCGGGCGGGGACCCGGCTGCTCATGAGCACAGCACCCCCTCGTCGCCGGACAGGTCAGAACCGAGTCCTGTGGCTGCTGGACCGCCTGGAGCGGGAGCCGCGTGCGGATGCGGTGATAGACACGCTCGGTAGCGGCGTACGGTCCCTGCCGCTGGGACGCGGCCGCGACTTTCTGCACGGCAGGTGGCTGGGCCACCCGCTGCATCCGCTGATGGTCCAGGTGCCGATCGGCGCCTGGTTCTCGGCGGCACTGCTGGACCTGCGCCCCGGCCGATCGCGCGAGGCCGGCCTGTTGATCGGAGTCGGGTTGGCCGCGACGGTCCCCGCGGCGCTGACGGGGGCGGTCGACTGGGCGGAACTGCGCCCCCAGCAGCAGCGCGTCGGCCTGGCGCACGCCCTGGCGAACACGGTGGCCGCCGGTCTGTACGCCACCTCACTGGCCTGCCGCGTCAAGGGACGCGGCGCACCGGGCCGTGCGCTCGGCTTCCTGGGTCTGACGGCGGTCGGAATCGGTGGCATGCTGGGCGGCCACCTGGCCTACCGGCAGGCGTCCGGCGCCAACCACGCGGAAGAGGTCCCCCACGTCGTCCCGGAGGGCTGGCACCGTGTCGGGGCCCTGGCCGAGTTCCCGGAAGGCCGGCCGGAGCGACGCAGCGTGGACGACGTACCGGTACTGGTGGTGCGTGGATCCGACGGGGCCGTGCACGCCCTGGCCGACCGGTGCAGTCACCTGGCGGGACCGCTGTCCGAGGGCACCGTCGCCGACGGATGCGTGGAGTGCCCCTGGCACGGCAGCGTCTTCCGGCTGTCGGACGGCTGGAACGTACGCGGCCCGGCAACGGCACCACAGCCCGCCTTCGACACCCGGGTCGTCGACGGTCAGGTGGAGGTACGGCTGCGCGACGGCGAGCACTGACGGCTCAGCGGTGAGACCGACCGGCGACGGACCGCGGCGAAGTAGCGCTCCCGGGCCCTGCATTGCCCTGCCCAGCCTCGCCTTGCCCAACACATTCACCCGAGTGGCGCAAGCGATGGAAGCGGGTCAGCCTGTGAAGAACGGTTCGTCTCGACAGTGCGCTGCCGTCGCAGCGTTCACTCGCCCCTCGCTCCGGGGAGGAGTCTCATGTCCGTACCGATACGTCGCCTGGTCGTAGCGTCCGTTCTGTGCTGCGCCTTGCTGGCGGGTTCGACGGCGTATGCCGCCCCCCAGCATCCCGTGCGGAGCGCGACCGCCACCGCCGTCGCCGATCCCACTCCCAGTCCGAGCACGACCGCGGAGAAGCGCAGGTTCGCCAAGACGCGCTTCGTCGCGGACGCCGCGCTGGCCGCCGGCGCGACCTACCAGTGGATCGTCAAGCCGTACAAGGCAGGCAAGTTCAAGAAGGGCGCCCACGGCCGCAGGCTCGCTCTCGTCAAGGCCGGTCTCGCCGGCGCGTTCACCTACAACCGGCTCAAGGCGGCCGTCCGCAACGCCAAGGCCGACCCCACCCTCTCGAAGGCCCTCGCCCCACTCACCGCCGGCATCGAGTCCCTGAAGCAACTGCCGTCCAAACTGCGCAAGGGCAACACCGATGACACGGTCAGCAGCTACAACGACGTCATCAACAAGGTGAAGGACGCCGGCAAGAGCGCGGGCGCCGAAGTCAAGGACAAGGTGCCCAGTGCCTCGCAGCTGACCGGCTCCTGAGCCACCAGCCTCCGGCACGCGACTCCCGCGCCGGACGCCGAGACGTGCGTCCGGCGCGGCAGGAGTGAGCCGCCTCACAGATGTGATGCCTCATCACCAAGCTGTACCTGCCCCTATCTTGATGATTCGTAAGCCCCTTCCCCGAAGACACAGACGTGCCTCGCCCAGGGGACGCACACGCTGGATAGCGGGAACCCTGTCCCCCCACCCTGAGCTCACGATGCTCGACGGCGCGTACGCCCTGGCCGCCGCTCCCGCGAGCCACGGCGGTACGGCTCGCAAGAAGCCCGCGCGAACGTGGTCGTGGAGGCCAGCCGTACCGGCTGCGAGCGGTACGTCCAGATCAGACAGCGGCCCGACTCCGTCCCCCCTACTCCCAGGAGCACCGTTGTCCCCCACCTCACCGTCCGCCCGTGCCCGCGCCCACCTCGGGCTGGCGGCGGCCCTGATCCTGCCGGCCGCCTTCCTCGGCGCGTGTTCCGCAGTGGACGGCGGCGACGGCTGCCACGGCACGGCAGCCGAACTCAAGCACGTGGCCGCCGAGCCCGTGCTCGACTCGGCGCCCGCCGGCGCCACCGCACCTGGCAACTACCGCGGCGTCGGCGTGACCACCGGCTGCGACGACGACAGCAGCGGCAAGGCGTGGCTGCACGCGGACCGCCTCTACGCCTTCCCGGGCAAGCGCGACGACGTCATCGCCCACTACACAGAGACAGCGTCAGCGGCCGGCTGGCACCCCGAGCACGACCCCGATCCCAGGGCCCCGGACGCCACAGTCGAGGGCGCCTGCTGGACCCGGACCGCCAAGGGCCGGCACCTGCTGCTCACCGTCGACTTCCGCACCGGGGGCTACTCACCCGCCCCCGAGGTCATCAAGGGCGTCGCCTACGAGGTCTCGGTCGGCACCGCCTCGGACGGCAGCGGCGGCGGCGAGGCGTCCTGCTGGCACTAGGGCCAGTCGCGCGAGTGGCCTTGGACGACACGCGCGGGGCCCCTGACCGGACCGGATCACGGGCACCGCACCACGCGGATCCCAGGGTTGCGGTGCGTGCGTGGGTCTGTTTTCTGAGAGCCTGGTCACGAGGAGTGGTAGCCCATGACCGGTTCGGGCGGTGAGCGGAATCCCGGCTTCGCGAGTGATGTCCTGCGTGATATGGGTGCCGGCGTCTTCACCCTGGACCCGTCCGGGCTGATCACGTACGTCAATCCGTGGGCGGAACGCCTGCTGCGCCGGACGGCGGCGGAGATGCTGGGGCACGACGCGCATGATCTACTCCATCGCAGCCCTGACGGAGGTCGCGTCCCCCGTGAGCGGTGCCTGATGCGCACTCCCCTGGCCGGCAGCCGGGACGCCGTGGAGGGAAGCGAGGAGTACTTCCTGCGCGGTGACGGCGTCCTGCTGCCGATCATCTGGTCGGCGACGGCGCTCATGCCGGGAGAAACCCCCGGCGGGGTGGTGATCGTCTTCAGCGACTTCAGCCTGCACCGGGACGCCGAGGAGCGGGCGATCGCCCACACCGCCGCTCTGGAGGCGCTCACCAACCGGTTGAATCTCCTGGCTGAGGTCTCGTCGGTGCTGATGTCCACCATGGACGCCACGGATGCGGCACGCGCGCTGCTTCCCCTGCTGGTGCCGGAACTCGGGCACTGGGCCGCCGTCGACCTCGTCGACGCGCACTCCGGCGTCCCGCAGCGTGTCGCGGTGCGCAGCCTCGCTCATCCGGGGCGCGCCAGGGAGCTGACGGGACCGCTGCAGGCGGCGCAGCAGCGGCCGGAGATCATCCGCGGCGAGCAGCCGGTCCTGTTGGATGCCGGCGACCTGGTGGACGCGGGGTCACCGATGGCGGCCGGACACCGCATCCTGTTCGAACGGCTCGGTGGCCGCTGGGCCACCGCCGTACCGATCCGTTCCCGCCGTCGCTACTACGGCGTGCTGACCGTGGCGCGGGCCGAGGGCTCCGGTCCGCCGGCCGAGGGCGAGATGCGGCTGCTCGCGGACATCGGGCGCCGGCTCGCGCTGGTGCTGGACAACAGCCAGCTCTACGAGGAGCAGCGGAACGTCGCGGAGACCATGCAGCGCCAGTTGCTTGCCCCCCTGCCGCAGGTCGATCGCCTGCGCATGGCCGCCCGCTATCTGCCGGCACAGCGCGCCATGGAGATCGGAGGGGACTGGTACGACGCCTTCCTGCTCGCCGACGGCGTCATGGCCCTGGTGATCGGGGACGTGGTGGGCCACGATCTGCAGGCCGCTGTCCACATGGCCGAGGTGCGCAACATGCTGCGCGCGCTGGCCTGGACCCATGTGGAGCCACCCAGCATGATCATGCGGCGGCTGGACGAGGCGGTGACCCACACCAGCGACGCGCCGATGGCCACGCTGATCTTCGCCCGCCTCGAAGGTCCCGAAGGAGGGCCCTGGCAGCTGCACTGGGCCAATGCCGGCCACCCCCCGCCGCTGCTGATCACACCTGAGGGAGACACCCGCTTCCTGACCCGCGGGCACGGGCCGCTGATCGGTATGAGCGCCACCATGCACCTGGGCCTGAGCTGGCCGGACGCGCACGAGGACCTTCCCGCACGGTCGACCGTGCTGTTCTACACGGACGGCCTCGTCGAGAACCGGGAACGTCCCATCGAGGCCGGCATGTCCAGACTCCGCCACCACGCCTCCGCCCTGGCCAGGCGATTGCGCACCGGGACCGTCGACGACTTCTGCGACCGGCTTCTGCAGCGCCTCGACCCCCGCGGTGACGACACCGCCCTGCTGGCCCTGCGCCTGCCGCCCGCCGGAGCCGGCACCCTCGGCGACCACAGCCCGCCACCACCACCCCAGAGCGCCCACAGCCCGGCCGCCCCGGAGAGAGCCGCCCCCGGCTCACTCCAGGAACGAGCCCCCGTGCAAGACACCACCCGGGACGCCCGCGAAGCGCTGGACCCTCCGCGCAGTCCCGACGTATAGGCGCTCGCGCGGGTCGCGTGACGGCGGGGCGCGTCCGAACGTCCGGGTTCGGCGAAAGTTGCCGACACCCTCATGGGATCGTTGTACCCTGTCATCGAATGGATGACGAAATGGGAGGTCATCCAGGTGATGACGAAGTCGAGGAGGTGCCATGACGACTGCGGATCGACCGGACAGGGACGACCGACCGGAAACTGCTCCCACCGACGCTCAGGGCCCGGCGTCGTTCTTCGCCGCCGCGGCAGCCCTGGAAGCCATAGACGACGCCCTGCAGACCGCCCGGCAGCAGGCGCCCGGTGCTTCCGCCGCGTCCGGTGTCGGCCCGGAGCGGGCCCTGGCTTCGTTGCTGCTGCTGCGTCACGTCCGTGAACAGCTCGCCGGGTGGGAGACCGGTCTCATCGAGACCGCCCGTGACGCGGGTGCCAGCTGGGCCGACCTCGCCGAGCCGCTCGGTGTCGCCAGCCGTCAGGCCGCCGAACGTCGCTACTTGCGCAACCGGCCCGGCCCCGCTGGAACCACCGGCGAACAGCGCGTCCAGGCCACGCGCGAACATCGTGCCGCACAGCGCAGCACCAGCGCCTGGGCCCGGAGCAACGCCGCCGACCTGCGCCGCCTCGCCGGCCAGATCACCGCGCTCACCGACCTCCCCGCCGCCGCGCGTCGCCCGGTGAGCGAACTCGACGCGGCCCTCGGCCAGGACGATCCCGCCGCCCTGATCCCTCCCTTGAACGC
>NZ_JAJSZC010000025.1:0-54369 GCF_036815105.1 Streptomyces sp. IBSBF 3136 | reverse complement strand
GGGGCCGACGGCGCGCCCGGCGACGGGGCCGCGGACTGCTCGGGGGACCGGCTCGGCGCCTGACCGGGGCCGAGGCAGGGCGGCGGGGTCGTGGGGGACGCCGGCTGCGGCTCGGCGGCGCTCGTGTCCCGCTCCCCGATGCAGTCGACGAAGCGGACGAAGCCGGGCGGCCCGGTGGTGCCCTCCGCCACCGCGAAGTCCCGGGTCCCATGGCTGCGCAGCAGGCACATGTCGTAGCGGACGACGGCCGCGGGGACGGCCCCGGCGGAGGCCGTCCGGTACAGGTGGTGGCCCACCAGCTGGCAGGAGTCGTAACGGATCAGCGGTCCTCGCGGGCCCACGGTGTAGCGGTGCGGGCGGACGTCGGTGGAGAAGTCCTTGAAGGCGAACGCGGTGTCGTCGCAGTCGCTGAAGTGGACCGTGCCGCGGCTCCACGCGCAGTCGATGACCACCGCGTCGGGATCGCGCACCTCGAAGCGGATGTCCTCGGCATGGAACCGCTGCACCGAGTCGTGGTGCGTGCCGACGGGGAAGCGGAAGAAGGTGCTCGTCCTGCCGTACGGCTCGGTGCTCGCGGGCCGTACGCCGGTGATGATGTACGAGCCGCCCCGGCAGGCGATCGATCCGCCGTAGGGGAACTCCAGGAAGTTCCCCCACTCGTACTCGACCTTCATGTCGGTGAACCAGTAGTTGAGGAACTGGTCCTGGTCGTTCGGAGTCTTCTGCCCGCGCTGGGTGAGGCCCGAGTAGAGGAACGCCCGGCGGTAGCTTCCGCCGACCCGGCACGCCTCCCACCGCATCTCCGAGTTGGTGTCCGTGCCGTCCAGGGCCAGGCCGTACTCCCACTCCCCCGACCACTCGCACTCCGAGAAGCGGTAGTCCTGCGCCTGCCCGGTCGAGTACGAGGCGAAGAAGGAGGCGCCCGGGGTGGCCGAGCGGAACTCCATGCGCTCGAAGGAGAGGTTCGACCAGACGTCCTCGTTGCGGCACAGGTACGAGCCGGGCCCGGCCTGCGGGCGGAAGACGAGTGTCGTCATGCGCTTGCCCGCCCCGGAGAACCGCAGACCGCTCGCGGGCCGGGGCGGAGCGGTGCCGTTCAGCAGGGCGTGCGGGCGGGTGATGAGGAACTCTCCGGCCGGGATCCGGATCACCACGCGGCCGACCCCGTCGGTGACGCGCGCGGCCGCCATGGAGTAGGCGATCTCGAAGGCGCCGGTGTCGTCGGTGCGTCCGTCGCCCACGGCCCCGAGGTCGGCGACGTCGACCACGGTGGCCGCCGTCGCCGCGGAGCGCCGCCGGCCGGGCGCGGCGCCCGCGGCGGCGGACGCGCCCGCGGCGGTCAGGGAGGTCGCGGCCAGCACCGACGCCCCGCCGCGCAGCAGGCGCCGGCGGCTGACACCGGACGGGTCGCCGTCCCTTTCGGTCATGATGTCCCTCTCTCGGCGCTGTCCTATTCCTGCGGGGCGAGTTCGTCGTCCCGCGGGGCGAGTTCGTCCGGGACCACCAGCTCCAGGGCGCCGCGCAGCAGCGTGCTCGAGGTGTGCATGGTGTACGGGAAGTAGACGACCTCGACGCCGACCTCGCCGAAGCGCCGCTCCAGCTCCTCCCACTTGGCCGTTCCCCGCCAGTCGTCGCCCTTGAAGACGACGTGGAAGCCGATCTCCTGCCACCGCGCGTACTTGTCGTCCTCCTCCTCGACGACGGCATCGTCGACATGGCGCACGCTGCGGACGATCTCCAGGCGCTCGGCGAGCGGGATGACCGGTGCCTGGCCCTTGATGCGCCGGGCCAGGCCGTCGGAGGTGACGCCCACGACGAGGCGGTCGCAGTGCCGGCGCGCCTCGCGCAGGATGTTGAGGTGGCCGATGTGGAACAGGTCCCAGACCCCCGGCGCGTACCCGACGCGCGTGAGGCTCACGGGGCACCCGCCGCCGCGGTGGCGGGCTTCGCGGGCACGGCGACGGTCAGGACGGCCGACTTCGGCGAGGTGTTCGTCCCGTCCGTCACCTCGATCCGGTACTGGTGGCGCGTGCCGGCGGGCACGGAGTCGGTGTAGGTCAGCCACGGGCGGTTCCAGAAGGTGGAGGACGCCCGCTGCCGGGAGACGACCCGCCCGTCGCGGTAGAGCCGGTAGCTCAGCGAGGCGGTGTCCCGGTCCCAGGAGGTCTGCCAGCGCAGGGTGACCCGGCCGGGGTTCGTGGTCGCCAGGGAGAGGGCGGGTACCTCCGGCGCGCCGGTGTCGGGACCGGCGCCGAAGCGGGTGAGGCTCTGCTGCGGCCGGTCGTTGACCTGGGTGAACTCGCCGCTCACCCACAGGATGTCGCCCGCCAGCGTCAGGGCGCGGGGTCCCACCGGCTCGCCCAGCCCGTCGTCGGTGTCGGGGAACCAGTGCAGGATCTCCCCGGTTCCCGGCTCCTGGGCCAGCAGGTGCTGCCGGTCGTGCCGCTCGGGGAACCCGCCGGGCGTCCATCTGCAGTTGTGGGCGTGGGAGCCGCTGTAGAGGACGCCGCGGTGGATGAGCACGGCCTGGGTGGCGCCCTGGCAGTGGTCCTTCCACACCAGGGCGCCGTCGTCCAGCCGGCCCGAGATGCGGCCGTCGTAGGAACCCCGGCCGTGGCCGTCGCCGCCCAGGTAGAAGCGGGTGTCGTCATGGGTGATCGACCGCACCGAGGAGTTGTCCGGGATCCAGCCCGGATAGGTGCGCACCGTGGCCCCGGTGCCGGAGTCCAGCGTCGCCAGCGCGTGCGCGGGCCGGCCGTCGACCCAGTCGAAGTCGCCACCCACGTAGAGCTGGTGGCGCGAGGTGACGGCCGACAGGGCACGCACCGGGCGGTCGAGGTCGGCGGTGAAGGGCAGCAGCGCGCCGGCCGGGGTGAGGGCGGCGACCCGGTGCCTGCTGCGGCCGCTGACCCGGTCGAAGTCACCGCCGAGGTACACGGTGTCGCCGGTGGCCTCGATGGCCCGTACGGTCGCGGACACCGCGGGCCGGAAGTCCCGGCGCAGGGCGCAGCCGGCCGTGTCCAGGGCGACCGCGCTCGCCACGCCGGTGGAGCCGACGTGGCTGAAGGAGCCGCCCACGTACAGCACCCGCCCGTCCGGCGAGGCCTTGAGGGCGCGTACGGTCCCCTCGCCGCCGGTGAACGTCGGTGCGCAGGGCAGCAGGGCCCCGGTCCTGGCGTCGAAGGCGGCGAAGTTGCGCCGCGCGACTTCCCGCCGGCCCGGCGCGGCGCCGGGCGGCCGTACCGAGTCGAAGGTGCCCCCGACGTAGACGACACCGCGTGCGTAGGCCAGGGACCAGACGATGCCGTTCGTCTGCCAGGTGCTCAGCGGGTCCGCGGTGAAGGAGATCGCGGGTGCCGCGTCGGTGGCGGAGGCGTCGGTCAGGGCGGCGGAGCAGAGCAGAGCGGCGGCCACCGCGCTGGCGGCCGCCTTCGTCGCGGACTTTCTCAGACGCAATTGGACATCCCGGATGGCAGTGGTGTGGACGGCGGGGGTGAGCTGCGCGGGGCCCGGCGAGTCCGGAGCGCCTCGCCGGGGCTCATGCGGCGCGCCGGCGGAGCACTCCGACCAGCTCGCTCACGCCAAGCACTTTCCGATACCACCACAAAGTAGTACCGAATGTGCACATTCCGAAGGCAATTGCCACGGCGAGTCCTGACGAGGTGTCACCGGCCAGGGCGCGGGCGGCCGCCAGAGCCACCGAGACCACGAGGCCCACGCCGAACGCGGTGGTGTAGCCGCGGTCAACGGTGGTGAAGCCGAGGCGCGTGCGGATGAGGACCGCGGCCGAGAGGTTCTCCACGATGATGGCCGCGCCCCAGGACACGGCGGCGCCGAGGGCGCCCCAGACCGGCACCGCGAGCAGCCCCACCGTCACCTGGACCGTGAACGCGACGGCGGTGATGACCAGATGCCAGGAGCTCTTGCCCGCCATGAGCAGCACCGTCTGCGCGTTGCCGACGGCGACGTTGATCATCGAGGCCACGCACAGCACGACCAGGGCGGGCGCCCCGTGCGTGAACTCGGGTCCGAACAGCGACAGCACGGTCCGGGGGAAGCCGGCGATGAGGACGAACAGCGGCCAGGAGAAGAGCACGACCCAGCAGGTGGAGACGTGGTGCAGGTGGCGGGCCTCGCCGACCTCGTCGACGGCGAGCAGCCGGCTGATCTCGGGGGCCACGGCGAGCCGGACGGCGAGTTGCAGGAGGGTGCCCGCGGTGACGACACGGCCGATGGCGGTGTAGACGCCCGCCTCGGTGCTGGTGGCCAGCGCCGACAGCAGGATGACGCCGACCCAGACCGCGCTGATGTCGAAGACCGAGGACACCGCGCGAGGTGTCGAGAACCGCCAGAACGCGCGCCAGGGCGTGGGCCCGCGCCGGGCTGCGGGCGCCGCGGTGCCGTGCGCGGCCCGGCAGCGGCGCAGGGCCGCCCAGGCGGCGACGGTGCCGGCCAGGGCGGGCAGCAGCCAGGCCGCGGCCAGGGACACCATCCCGGGCGCGTAGCAGGCCACGGGTACGGCGATCAGCACCCGCAGCACGGGTTTGCCGATCTGCTCGACGCCGACGAACGGGAGGACCGTGCCGTGGCCCTGCGTGGCGCCGAGCAGGACCAGGCCGACGGTGGCGACCGGCAGGAAGAGCGCGAAGAGCCGGACCAGGGTGACCGCGTCGGCGGGTGGCAGGTGGGGCAGGAGCGTGGTCGCCACCGCCGGGAAGCACAGCAGGGGCAGGGCGGCGGCGACGCCGGCGACGGCCGCGGGCACGAGGGCGGTGCGCAGCAGCGCGCCCACCGAGCGGCCGCCGTCGACGGCGAGGTCGCGGGAGACGAAGCGGACGAGCCCGGTGTCGGCACCGAGCTTGCAGGTGTTGCTGAGGATGGTGAACAGGGCCACGCCCGTGAAGACCGCTCCGGCGCCGCGCGCGCCGACGGCGCGGGTGATCAGGCCGACGAAGACGAAGGCGAAGACGGCGTTGGTGGCCGAACCCGCCACTCCGTACCACCCGCCGCGCGCTGCGGCGGCGACCCCGCTCGGGGCGGCTGCCCCGGCGGGGGCGGGTGCCGTCTCTCCGGTGGCGGTCACCCGCGGGAGGCCGTGAGCGTGTCGTCCTTCACGGGGAGTTCCACGAGCCGCGTGGCGGGCACCTGCGTGGACCCGCGCGTCCGGCGGCGGCGCAGGAGGGCGCGCGGCCCTGGGCGCCGACGGCCGGAGTCGAGCACGGCGCCGAGGAGGGTGCCGCCCGAGCAGCCGATCAGCTCGTGCACCCGGTCGAGGTCGTCCCGGCGGGTGACGCCGAGGGCGGTGACCAGCAGGACGCCGTCGACGCGCTGGGCGACGGCGAGCGCGTCGGCGTGCTCCAGGAGCGGCCGGGTGACGACGACCGCGGTGCGGGCGCCGGCGGCGGGCAGCATCCGGTGCACCGCGGCGGACACCCCGGCCCGGGCGTGCGCGCCGGTACCGCCGCTGGAGCAGCAGGCGAACTGCCCGGCGGTGCCCGCGTCGACGAGGACGCTGCCCTCGGGCAGGGACTGCTCCCCCGCCGTGCGCTCCCCGTCGGGCACCCGTGGCAGGTCCGCCACGAGGCCCGGGGCGTCGGGGTCGGCGTCCACCAGGAGCACCTCGTCCCCGCACTCGGTCAGGGCGGCGGCCAGGTTCACGGCCACCTCACCGGCGGCCGCGGAGCGGCGGGGCGCCACCACGAGGATCCGGCCGGGGCCGGACGGGAGCCCGGTCCCGCGCAGGCGGTAGGCGAGGGCGCGGTAGGCCTCGGTGCGGTCCCCGCCGGTCCGGCCGACACCCGGCAGGGTGCCGTCGTGGTCCTTGTCGTCGGGCAGCATGCCGAGCACCGGGGCGCGCAGCGCGGACCGGACCTCCTCGGCGGACCGGACCCGGGAGTCGAGAGCGGCGCGCAGCCAGGCCAGCAGGAGGCCGAGGGCGAGACCGCTCGCCAGGGCCAGGACGAGCAGGACCGGGCGGCCGGGTCCCGAGGGCCGGGCCGGGGCCTCGCCCCGGCGGACGATGTCGCCCCCGTCGGTGTCCCGGGAGTTGATGTCGGAGACGCGCTTGTGCAGGGTGGCCAGCTCGCTCTGGGCGGCGCTGGTGGCGTCGTCGTCGTCCGTCTTCTTCTTGGCCTGCAGGGTGACGGCGGCGATCTGCTGCTCCACGCCGTGGGTGGCCCGCTTCACGGCGGCGTCGTTGCGGTCCTTGCGGTCGGCCAGGTAGGCCTCGGCGAAGGCGTTGGCGCCGCGCGCCGCGCGCTTGGGGGTCGTGGCGGTGAACTCGAAGCGGAGCACCTGGGACTTGGCGGGGTTGGTGATGCGCAGGTCGTCCTCGAGGGCGGCCGCGCGGCCGTCCGGCTCCCCCAGGGCGTGGGCCGCGCGGATGGCGACGGCCGCGCTGGCGGCGATCTGCTGCTCGGTGCCCATGCTGACCTGGTTGTCGGCGGCGACGGCGACCGTGCCGAAGGGGTCGGCGGTGGAGCGCACGAGGACCTCGCTGGTGGAGGTGTAGGTGTGGGCGCGGGCCATCGCGAGGGCGCCTCCGCCGAGCAGGCCGAGGACGATGCCCAGCGCGATCATGACGCGGTGGCGCAGCAGTCGGCGCAGTTGGTCGCGCAGCTGGACCGGCTCGTCGTACCGGTCGTCGAAGTGGGTGGGGCCGGTCACGAGTGCCCTCCTGTTCCGGGGATCGATGCTTGCGGGGTGGGTGCGGCCGGCAGCGCCGACGGCAGCCGGGACGTCCGGGCGGTGCGGGCGGTGACGAGGAGCGGGACGGTCATCAGGAGTGTCAGCGGGCCCACGATGCCGAGCAGGCTGCCGCGCAGGAAGATCATCTGGTAGAAGCCGAAGGCCGGGACCAGGAGCGGTGCGAGGGTGCCGGGGCGGCCGCGCAGCCGGTGCCGTACGTCGTCCATGCGGCGGGCGACGGCGCCGAGCAGGAAGAACACCAGGGCCACCGCGGGCGGCCCGGCCCACAGGTAGCTCTCGATCCACAGCGGCGCGGAGAGGTTGAGGAAGTCGTAGCCGGCGTACTCGGCGAGGGCGATGCCGGTGTCCTTCGGCTTGTCCGGCCACACCGAGCGCGGGACCAGGAACAGCGGGGCCCCCAGCGCGTCCGTCGGTGAGAAGCCCTTGTCGCGGGCGTAGTCGATGCCGGTCTGCACCTGCTGGAAGGCGTCGTAGTCGCCGTTGGTGGTGAACTGCTCGGCGAGGGAGACCACGGCGACCTGTTCGCGATCGCTGTAGCGGAAGTAGTCGCTGTACGGGAAGACGAGGAGCACGGCCGCCATGACGGTGGCCGCGATGACCCGGAAGGCGCGCGGGCGGCACAGCCGGGGCATGGCGAACACGAGGGTGAGCAGCACCGTGCCGGCCCAGAACCTCGGTTTGCTGACGGGGTTGTTGACGACGACGTTCAGGGCCAGGAGCAGGGGCAGCAGCAGCCGGCGGACACCGCGCAGCAGGCGGTCGCCACGGGGCCGGGTCGGCAGCCGCAGCAGGCCGAGCAGCGCCCAGAACGCGGGCACGGACAGCGACCAGTTGCGCAGGGTTTGGAGGAAGGCGTCCTGCGAGGCGTCCATGGCGCCCGCCTCGTGCAGGGCCTGACGGCTCGTGAAATACGCCTCAAGGCCGCCCTGCTGGGCGGGGATCACGACGGCCGCGAGGGCGAGCGCCAGGCCGCAGAGCGCCACGACGCGCCAGGGCGCCAGACGGCGGGAGAGCAGCCGTTCCACCGGTCCGGGCGGGGTGGTGTGCGGCCGGGCGGCCCGTGCGAGTTCCCGGCGGGCGGCGACGGCCGTGCCCGCGCTGTGGGCGAGGAGCCCGAGTTCGACGACGGCCACGGCCATGAGGGAGGTACCCTCGCCGGCCCGGTAGGCCCAGGGGTAGGCGTCGGTGGCGAGCATGGCCAGCGGCGCGAGGCCGAACCAGATGTAGGCGAAGACCCAGAAGCCGAGGGCGACGAGCCGCACCCGGGTCCCGGTCAGCACGCGGGTCAGCGCCACGCCGGTGTGCACCACGACGACGCCCTGCAGGGCGAGCGCCGCCGACACGTGCCCGCCGCCCGACTGGAGGACCAGGACCGGCAGCAGGACGATGAGCACCACGGCCCACAGGGACACCGCGGTCACGCCGCGGACTTCGGCATGCCGTTCCCCGGCATCCCGCGTCCCGGCTTGTCTGCCACTCCGGCATTTCTGCTGATACATCATCAACAGCTTTATAACGCCCATTCTTCGCTAATCACCCCAGGCGCGCGCGAATCCCAAGCTCCGCGGAGTCACGCGCGAAATGCCGTCATCAGGGGTGACGCGGACCGGCGGACGGCGTGCCATTTATGGCAAATCACCACAAATATGTATTGCTGATCACAACAGAACGGATCTCGTACTGATCGGACTGAGGAGTTGCCCATGAGCAAGCAGGTCGACGTCGTCGTTGCCGGGGGCGGGGGATTCATCGGCGGTCACCTGGTGGGTGACCTGCTGGCCGCGGGGCTGACCGTCCGCTCGATCGACATCAAGCCGCGGCACGAGTGGTACCAGGTCCACGACGCCGCGGAGAACGTCGTCGCCGACCTGTCGCTGCTGGAGCACGCGCGGGCCGGCGTCCGGGACGCCCGGCAGGTGTACATGCTGGCCGCCGACATGGGCGGCATGGGCTTCATCGAGAACAACAAGGCCGCCTGCATGATGTCGGTCCTGACCAGTACCCACATGCTGCAGGCCGCGCACGAGGCGGGCGTGGAGCGCTACTTCTACTCCTCGTCCGCCTGCGTCTACGCCGCCGGCAAGCAGACCGACCCGGACGTGACCGCGCTGCGCGAGGAGGACGCCTACCCGGCACAGCCGGAGGACGGCTACGGCTGGGAGAAACTCTTCACCGAGCGCATGTGCCGCCACTACACGGAGGACTACGGGTTCACCACCCGCGTCGCCCGCTACCACAACGTCTACGGCCCGAACGGCACTTGGAACGGCGGCCGGGAGAAGGCACCCGCCGCGGTGTGCCGGAAGGTGGCGGAGGCGGTCCTCTCCGGGGACCACCGCATCGAGATCTGGGGCGACGGCCTGCAGACCCGCTCCTTCATGTACATCGACGACTGTCTGCACGGCAGCCGCATGATCATGGACGGGGCCAGTGGCGTCCCGGTCAACCTCGGCTCCTCGGAGCTGGTGACCATCAACCAACTCGTCGACATCGTCGAGGAGATCGCGGGCATCCGCTGCGAGCGCAGCCACCGGCTCGACGCCCCGCAGGGCGTGCGCGGCCGCAACTCCGACAACACCCTGATCCGCGAGATCCACGGCTGGGAGCCCTCCGTCTCCCTGGCCGACGGCCTGGAGAAGACCTACGCCTGGGTCTACGACCAGGTCAAGCGCTCCCAGCAGTGATGCCGGACCGAGCAGAGAGGCGCGCGCGGCCGATGCGGATCTTCGTCCACGACTACAGCGGCCACCCGTTCCAGGCCCAGCTCAGCCGGGAACTGGCGCGCCGCGGGCACGACGTCGCCCACTCGACGTGCACGGCGTACGTCTCCGGCAAGGGCAACCTGGCCGCGGACACCGGCGGACTGCGCTTCCTCACCATCGGCGAGGGCACGCGGCTGCGGAAGGAGGCGTACTTCCACCGGCTGCACCAGGAGACCCGGCTGGGCCTCGAACTCGCCCGTCAGGTACGCCGGGAGAACCCCGACGTGGCGCTGTTGTCCAACCTGCCGGTGCCGGCGCTGGTGGTGACCGCCGCCGCGCTGAACCGGCTGCGCGTGCCGTGGGTGCTGTGGCACCAGGACGTGACGGCGGTCGCGCTGCGCAGCTTCGCGGCCGCCGGTGTCGCGCGGTCCATGGGCCTGGCCGCCAGGGTCATCGGCGCGGGCGAGAAGTGGTCGGCACGCCGCGCCTCGGCCGTCGTGGTGATCGCCGACTCCTTCGTCCGGGTCCACGAGACCTGGGGCACCGCCGACAAGGTCTCGGTCATCCCCAACTGGGCGCCGCTGGACGAGATCGTCCCGGTGGCGCGGTCCAACGCATGGTCGGGCGAGCACGGCCTGAACGGCGTGCGGACGGTGCTGTACTCGGGCACCCTGGGGCTCAAGCACAACCCCGCCCTGCTGGTGCGGCTGGCGGAACGACTGCGCGACCAGGGCGCTCCGGTGCGGCTGGTCGTCGTCAACGACGGTCCGGCCGTGCCCGTGCTCCGGGAGGCGGCCGTGGCCCGTGGTGTCGACCTGACCCTGCTGCCCTTCCAGCCCTATGAGCGCCTGCCCGAGGTGCTGGGCACGGGCGACGTCCTCGTCGTCCTTCTCGGCCCGGACGCGGGGCAGTTCTCGGTCCCCTCCAAGACCCTGTCCTATCTGTGCGCCGGGCGGCCGGTGCTCGGCCTGATGCCCGCCGACAACCTCGCCGCCCGGCTGCTGCACGAGGCCGGATCAGCGGTGTTCCCGCCCGAGGAGTCCGCGCTCGACGACGCGGCCGCCTGGGTCCGGCAGGTCCTCGCGGACCCGGCACGCGCCGAGGGGCTGGGCAAGGAGAGCCGTGCGCTGGCCGAGCGGGAGTTCGCGCTGGAGGGCTGCGCCGGCCGCTTCGAGGACATCCTCTGGAGCGTGAGCCGCGCATCGGCACGCTGAGCCGGCGGCGGTACCCGCCGCCGGCCCCTCCGTGGGCGTACAGCCCTGATCGGCTAACCGGCGACCGGCCCCGAAGCGGCCGCCGCCGAGTCCTGCCCGCCTCGGCCGTCCCGACCGTCACGGCCGCCCTGGCCGTCCCGATCGTCGCGGCCGCCCTGGCGGTCCCGATCGTCACGGCCGCCCTGGCCGTCCCGATCGTCGCGGCCGTTCCGGCCGTCCTGGCCAGGGCGTTCCGCGTGGGCCGCGTCCCTCCCCCGGTAGACCTCCTCCAGCCGGTCCACCACGGCGTGGATGGAGAAGACCTCCTCGACCACGCGCCGACCCGCCTCCGCCATCCGGTCGCACAGCTCCGGATCGCCGAGCAGCGCGCGCACCGCGTCCGCCATCGCCCGGGGGCTGCCGTCGGTGACGACCGCGGCGCCCCTGCGCTCCAGTTCACCGGCGATTCCACAGGTGTCGGTGCACACGACGGGCGTGCCGACGGCGAGCGCCTCGATGACCGTCATGCCGAACGGCTCGTTCACGCTGGCCAGCACGTGCACGGCGGCGCCGCGGTAGGCCTCGCGCGCCTCGGCGGGGTCGAGCGCCCCACCGTAGCGGACCACGCCGTCGAGTCCGCCGGCGATGAGCCGGCGCACGGCGGGCAGCGACCCGTCGTCCGGGCCGTGCAGTGTGAACCGGGCCCCGGGCATCTCCTTGTGGACCAGCGCCGCCATCTCGACGAACGCCTCCGGGCGCTTGCGCGGATGCAGCCGGGCCAGGAACAGCACATGGGGCGGGCGCGGCTGCCGCCGCCCCGGCTCCGGCGGGGCCGGGCGGATGCCGTTGGGCAGGACGCGCAACGGCGGGCCGTCGGGCCCGAGCACCTGGGCCACCGTCCGCCGCTCGTGCTCCGTGAGGACGAGACAGGTGCGCGTCCGGCGCAGCAGCGGCAGGTACACCAGGTCGAACAGCCGGACGGCGGGCGAGGTGCGGGGCTCGACCATGCCGTGGGTCTGGGCCACGCACGGGACCCGGCGCAGGGCGGCCACCGCGAGGGCGGCGAGGGACACCAGGTCGCGGCCCGCGTGGACGTGGACGGCATCCGCGTCGCGCATGGCCCGCCACAGGTCGCGTACCAGCAGGGGGTGCAGCAGGGCGAGGAACCCGCGTCCCGGCAGCAGCGCCCGGGCGGGCCGGGTCCGCAGCCGGACGGAGCCGATCCGTCGCGGTCCCCGGCCCCGGCCCCGCCACAGGGACATCAGCGTGACGTCGTGGCCGCGCGCGGCCAGTTCCTCCAGCTGGGCGACCGCCACGCTGGTCGGGCCGCCGAACGCGCCGTCGTCGCTGACGAGCGTGACCACGTGCAGCAGTCTCATGCCGCGGCTCCCCTCGTCGTCAGGACAGCGCCGGGCGCCAGGTCCCGGTGGGCGACGGCACCGGCGCCGACGAGGCCGCCCCGGCCGATGGTGACGCCGCGCAGGACGACGGCACGGGCCGCGACCCAACTGCCCGGCTCCAGGCGGATGGGCCCGTTGTCGAACTCGAACGTGGCGGAACGGCGGCGGTGGCTGCCGGTGCACAGAAGAGCGCCCTGGGAGACGCAGCAGTCGCTGCCGATGGTGACCGGTTCGAGGTTGAGGATCCAGGCGCCCTCGCCGATCCACACGTCGTCGCCGATCTCCAGCTTCCACGGCCAGTGCACCCGCACGCCGTGCCGGATCAGCACCCGCCGCCCGACGCGGGCGCCGAACGCCCGCAGCAGCGCCGGGCGCCAGCGGGCCGGGAACCACCACTTGAGGAAGAGGAGGTGGAGGGCGGCGAACCAGGCGGCCTGGGCGAGCAGCGGGCGCCCCTTGTCGTATCCCCTGCCGGTGAAGCCGCGCAGGGAGCGCGTGGTCACGGGCCGGTCCGCGGTGACCGGTGCGGAGTCACCGGGCGGCGGGGCGGCGGCGGTCTGCGCCATCAATGTGTCCCTTTCGGAAGGGCCGAGGCATCCACGTGCGTGATCCTTCACGGCCCGCGGGGGCGGTGACCCGCGATGGGGGCGTGTTGGCGGCAGGGCTGCCCGGATGGCGGAGCACCCCGGCGCATGGGCCGGGACGCCGGGTCGCCGGGACGCCGAGACGCCGAGACGCCGGATCGCCGGGTCGCCGGGGCGCCGAGGAGGCGCGCCGGGGCTAGTAGGCGCCCTGGCCGTCGAGCACCGCGCGTACGGTGCGCACCATGACGTTCATGTCCACGGCCGGGGACCAGTTGTCGACGTAGCGCAGGTCGAGCGCGACCGTCTCGTGCCAGGACAGGTCCGAGCGGCCGCTGACCTGCCACAGGCCGGTCAGGCCCGGCTTGACGCTGAGCCGGCGCATCTCGACCTGGTCGTACTTGGCGACCTCCTCGGGCACCGGGGGGCGGGGGCCGACCAGGGACATGTGGCCGAGCAGGACGTTGAACAGCTGGGGCAGCTCGTCCAGCGAGTAGCGGCGCAGCACGCGCCCCAGCGGGGTGACCCGGGGGTCGCGGCGCATCTTGAACATGTGGCCGTCGTTCTCGTTCGCGGCCTCCAGTTCGGTCCTGAGCCGGTCCGCGTCGACGACCATGGTGCGGAACTTCCACATGGCGAAGGGCACGTTGTGCCGGCCCGCCCGCGTCTGCCGGTACAGGGCGGGTCCGGGCGAGCCGAGCCGGACGGCGAGCGCCAGCAGGAGCAGCAGCGGCGCGAGCAGCACGATCAGCAGGGCGGCCCCGACCCGGTCCACGACGGCCTTCAGCACCGCCGGCGCGCCCCGGCGCAGCGGCGGCACGATGTGCAGCAGGGTGAGGCCGGCGGCGGAGGTGAGGCGGACCCGCCGGCGTGCGACGTCGACGATGCCGGGCAGCACGACGAGCGGGCATTCCCGGTCGTGCAGGTGCCAGGACAGCCGGCGCAGCCGCTCCCCGGACAGGTGGGGGCCGGGCACCACGAAGACCAGGTCGGCCGAGAAGGTGTCGGCGGCCGCGAGCACCACCGCGGCGTCCTGGTCCGGAGTCTCGGGCGGCTCGCAGGACAGCCGCGCGTCCGCATCCACGGGCACGCCGGAGAGCACCTCCCGCTCCCCGACCGGACAGCAGCCGACGATCACGTACGCGTGGTCGGTGCGCTGGGCGAGCTGGGCGACCACCGCGTCGACGGTCGGGCCCTCGCCGACCACCAGGACGTGCCGCAGGGCGCGGCCGGCCCGGCGGGCGGCCCGCAGATGACGGTGGATCAGTTTCTGGCAGGCCGCCGTGAGGACCAGCGCGGGGATCAGCGCCGTGAAGGCCCCGGCCGGCACGCTGTCCAGACCGCACAGCACCCGCAGCGTCGCGAGGGCGCCGACCAGCACCAGCCAGTCGCGCGTGACGGCCCGCAGGACTCCACCGTCACCCCAGGCGGCGGGCGTGTACCGCTTGCCGGCCACCCTGATCAGCGGCCACAGCAGGGCGGCGGCCAGCGCGAGACGCAGGGGATGGGGCTCGCGGACCTCCACGATGGCCGCCGCGACCGGCAGCGCCGCCCCGGCCAGGTCCGTGCCGATCGACAGGAACCCGTACCAGCGCGCCCGCGCGCCGTCCGGATGGGCGGGCCTGCGCACCACAGGTACCGGTGCCTGCCGGGATGCCGCGACTCTGAACGGCCTCATGCCACTCCTCGGGGGCTCCAACCGCAGACAAGGGGGGCGCGGCCTCGCACAGGTCGCCCGGGGGACGGCCACGCGTTCATGCGATCTTTATATCAAGGTATGGGACAGCATGTCCGATTTAGATATACGCCGTTCTTAGGATGATGTTTGACATATGCCCCGTAAGCTCACTCCTTCCGAAGGTGCGGCCATGGACCTGACGCCTGCCGGCGGTCGACCGATCCCCGCAACTCGCCCCGTCCCGAGGCCCGTACGGTGAGGCGGTCCTCCGTCCGGCGCGGCTCCCGCGCCCGCCGCGTGGCGCTCGCCCTGACCGGCGCCGCGGGTGTCACCGCCGCCGTCCTCACCGTCGTCCTCCCCGCCGGGGACCGGGCCGCGCCACCCCGCGCCGGGCGTCCGGCGCCCGGCGGCTCCACCCGCGCGTCCGGCGAGGTGCCGTCACCCGGGGCCCCGGGCATCGGCGATCCGCTCGTGCCGCTCGACGGCAACGGCGGATACACCGTGCGGCGCTACACCCTCGACTTCGACTGGCGCGCGCCCGGCACGCCGTTCCCAGCGACCACCACCCTGCGCGCCACCGCCACCCAGGCGCTGTCCCGCTTCGACCTCGACTTCGCGGGAAACACGCTGCGCACGGTCGGCGTGGACGGCGCCCCGGCCCGGTTCACCCGCGACGGTGACGAACTGGTCGTCACCCCGGCGCGGCCGATCCCCCGCGGCGGCACGTTCACCGTCCGGGTCGCCTACACCGCCGACCCCACGCTGCGCCGGCACCGCGACGACGCCATCCAGGACTACGGCTGGGTCCCCACGGCCGACGGCACCCTGCTGTCCCCGCAGCCCGACGGGGCCCGGATGGTCTTCCCGGCCGACGACCACCCCAGCCTGCGCGCGCCGTTCACCTTCCACGTCACCACCCCGCCCGGACTGACCGCCGTCGCCAACGGCCGGCTCGTGCGGCGCGTACGGCAGCCCGACGGACGGACCCGGTGGACGTACGACTCCGAGCACCCGGTCGCGCCCCAGCTGGTCCAGCTGGCCATCGGCCGGTTCACCCTCGTGGACGGCACGGGGCCGCACGGACTGCCCGTGCGCGACGTGGTCGCCGAGGACCTGGTCGGCGGCACCCGGGCCTACCGCTCGCTCACCCCGGACCACCTGGCCTGGCTGGAACAGCGGCTCGGCCCCTATCCGTTCGGCCGCTACGGCGTGCTGGTCGGGGACACCGACCTGCCGGTGGCCCTGGAGACCCAGTCGCTGTCCGTGGTGCCCAGTTCCGACCTGCTCGGCGACCGGGTCGACGCCGAACGCAACCTGGTGCACGAACTCGCCCACCACTGGACCGGCGACAGCGTGGCGATCCGCCGCTGGTCCGACCTGTGGCTGAGCGAGGGTCACGCCCGCTACTACGAACGCCTCTACACCGACGGCCACGGCGGCCCCGACCTCGACGACGCGATGCGGGACGCCTACGCGCAGCACGACCAGTGGCGGCACGACGACGGCGCGCCCGCCGAACCCACCGAACGGACCCTGTTCCGCCAGATGCGCTACGACGGCTCCGCGCTGGTGCTCTACGCGCTGCGCCAGAAGGTCGGTGACGCCACCTTCGACCGGATCGAGCGGTCCTGGGTGACGACCTACCGGGGGCGGGTGGCCGGCACCCGAGACTTCGTCAGACTGGCCTCCACCGTGGCCGGTCAGGACCTGAGCCCCTTTCTGACGGCGTGGCTGTACGGGCCGCACACCCCGCCCATGCCCGGCCGTCCCGACTGGCGCGTGGACCCCGTCGAGGAGGACTGAGGGCCCCCCGCCCGGCCCGGCGCGACTGCCGCCGACCGGGTGGCCTGCACCCCGTGGCTGGTCCACGCCGGTGACGCTCGGCGCGACGCGGCGCGCGAGGCACGGAAACGTACGAGGGGTGACGCGCGGGGCGATCCCCCTTCGCCCCGGCCGCGTTTGTCCTGGCCTCACCGACCTCGTTGGAGGCAGCCCGCATGAAGAAACGCGTCGCCCCACGCGTCCTAGGAACCGTACGCGGACACCGGCGGATCATCTGCGTGACCGCGTCGGCTGCACTGCTGGTGCCGTTGCTGATCGACCGTTCGGCCGACGCGGGCTCGCCGCCCGACCAACGGCTCCAGGACGACTACACCGCCGCGGCGGACGAGTACCACGTGCCCCGCAACGTCTTGATGGGCGTGTCCTACCTCCAGTCGCGGTGGGACTCCCACCCCGGCGCCCCGAGTGTCGTCGGCGGCTACGGGCCGATGCACCTGGTGGACACCCGCAAGGCCCCGGCGCCCGAAGCCCCGCACGACCCCGCACGGCCGAGCGCCGCGGCGGCCGGGCCGCCCGCCAAGCACGACACCGGCACCCCCGACAAGCCCGCGGCGCAGTCGGCGGACCTGCAACGGGCCGCGATCCTGACCGGCCTGCCGGCCGCGCAGCTGCGGACCGACGACGCCGCCAACGTGCGGGGCGGCGCGGCCCTCCTGGCGGCGACCCAGCGCCAGCTGGGCAAGCCGCTCAGCGCCAACCCGGCGGACTGGTGGGAGGCCGTGGCCCGCTTCCCCGGCACCAGCGACAAGGTCTCCGCCTCGATCTACGCGAACGACGTCTTCGACGTGATCCGCCGGGGCGCGCAGCGCACCACCGACGCGGGACAGCACGTCACCCTCACCGCGAGCCCCGGAGTCCGCCCGCACGCGCCCACCACGCAGGGCGGCGCCCGGCCGAAGAACGTCGAGTGCCCGCCCGAGCTGTCCTGCTCCTGGCTCGGCGCGCCCTACGTCCGGATCGACGACGACGCGTACGGCAACCACGACCTGGCCGACCGGCCCAAGGACCAGCGGATCGACTACATCGTCATCCACGACACCGAGGCGCCCCTGGCGTCGATGCTCCTGACCATCCAGGACCCCGAGGAGGCGTCCTGGCACTACTCCATCCGCTCCAGCGACGGTCACGTCACCCAGCACATCAAGACCAAGGACGCGGCCTGGCACTCCGGGAGCCAGTTCGTCAACGCCCGCTCGATCGGCGTGGAGCACGAGGGCTTCCTGCGGCACCCGGACGCCTGGTACACGGAGCAGATGTACCGGTCGTCGGCCCGCCTGGTGCGGTACCTGGCGAAGAAGTACCAGGTCCCGTTGGACCGGCAGCACATCTTCGGGCACGACAACGTGCCGGCCCCGACCGAGGACAGCATCCCGGACATGCACGACGACCCGGGCCCCTTCTGGGACTGGCGGCACTACTTCGACCTGCTCGGCGCGCCGCTGCGGGCCACCGCCGGGCCCGACAGCGACGTCGTGATGATCCTGCCGGACTACGCCAAGCACAAGCCGCGCTTCACCGGGTGCGCCAAGGGCGGGGTGCCCTGCGCGCCGCACGGCTCCAGCGCCGTACGGCTGCGCAGTGAGCCGGCCGACGACGCCCCGCTCATCCAGGACCCGGGCCGGCGCCCGGACGGCGAGGACTCCACGGAGGACGTCAACGACCTCGGCTCGCGGGTCTCGGCGGGCCAGACCTTCGCGGTCGCCGGCCGCCGCGGCGACTGGACGGCCATCTGGTTCCAGGGCCACAAGGCGTGGTTCAGGAACCCGAAGTCGCGGCCGACCGCGGTGGGCGCGCGCGGCCGGGTGGTGACCCCGAAGGAGGGCGTGAAGGAGATCTCCGTGTTCGGCCGCGCCCTCCCCGAGAAGGACGCCTACCCGGAGGGGGTGGACGAGCAGCCCGAGGCGCCGCTCCCCTACTCCCTGCGCGCCGGCCAGCGGTACGTGACCCAGTCCCGCGTCCTCGGCTCCTACATCGACCGGTCGTCCTTCGGTGACTCCCCGGCCCCGGTGGTGAAGGGCCAGGAGGCGTACTACGAGATCCAGTTCGACCACCGGCTGGCCTACGTCCGGGCGGGCGACGTGGACGTGGTGGACCCGCCGGCCGCCGCGGGGCAGCCCGGGCACCCGGCCGCGACCGACCGTCACTGACCCGGCGGGGGCCCGGCTCTCTGAGGCCGGCGGCCCGGTGGGTCGGGCGGCCCCCCACCACGGTGAGCACGACCGGCAGCCCGGCCGGCTCGTCGTCGGGAGCTCCATGGTGACCGGCGATGCCCCGCAGCGCCTGCGGCGGGGTGAGGGCCTGGCCGGGCCCGTGCGGGGGCAGCGAGAGGGCGGCGGTGCCGGGCGCCGGCCACGACCTGCGGCGGCGGGTACGGCGTGCTGGGCCGGTCGGAGCCGAGCACCACCCGCGCCCCGGCCGCCCACAGGTCACGGCAGCGGAAGGCGCGCCCGGCGCACTCCTCGCCGCCCCGGGCTGCCGTCGAGCGGTTCCCGCACATGGGGCCCGGCCGGATCGTCCACCCGCGCCGACTCGTCGGTCCCTCGCGTCCGAGGATCATGACACGGCCGCCCCGCCCGGTTCCGTCGGCCCTTTGGCACGGAGCACCTCCCTGGTGGCCCCCACCAGGAAGCCCGCCGCGAGCAGCCCCACCACGATCGCACCCGTCCGGATGCCGTCGGCCTCGCGGCCGTCGAGGAACGCGACCTGACGGACCTCGCTGGGACGCGCCGGATCGTACGCCACGCGTACGTCCGCCCCCGGCCGCGCGTCGTCCGCCGAGCCGGACGGGATGTCGACCTCCGCCCGCACGGGGCCGGACGGCGTGTCGAAGCGGACGGCCACGGACAGCGCCCGGCCTTCCTCCGACCGGTCGGTCACCTCGACCACGGTCGCGTCGGTCCTGCGGCCGTGGTCCCGGAGGTCGGCCACCGCCTGGTATTCCAGACCCGCCTGCCGGCCCATGTATCCGGCCAGGACGGCGAACACCACGAAGCCCCCGGCGGCCAGCCGGACCCTGGCCCAGCCGGGCGCCACCAGCCAGGACTCCGGTCCGAGCCGCAGCAGCCGGGCGACGAGCCGTCCCGGCGGTGGAACGGCCCGGCCCTGACGGCGTAGCAGCCACAGGAGACCGTCCCCGGCGGCCAGTGCCACCGTCCAGCCGAGGGCATAGAGCCACAGGGACCCGAACGGTCCGAACGCCGGCCACACCAGGACGGCGACGACGACCGCCGGCACACTCCACCCGAAGGAAGACCCGGGCTCGTCCCGGCCCCGGCCCCGCACAGTTCCGCGCTCGTCCATGGCGCCTCCCCACCCCGTCACGGGATGAGACTCCTCGACCGCCGCACCGGTTGTAGCGCCGACGGGCGACAGCCTGCTCCGGATACGCTGCCCGCACCGTCCCATCGCCGCCCGACCGTCCGACCGACCAACGGAGCCGTGAGATGTACGTACGCCGTGTCGTGCCCAACATCCGGTCGAACGCACCGGAGGAGAGCACCGACTTCTACGGGGTGCTGGGGTTCGAGGAGGTCATGAACCATGGCTGGATCATGACGCTGGCCTCCGCCCGGAACCCCACCGTCCAGCTCAGCCTCATGAGCGAGGACCGCACCGCGCCCGTCGTCCCCGGCCTGAGCGTCGAGGTGGCGGACGTCGACGCGGTGTACGCGGCGATGCGGGAACGGGGCGCGGAGATCGTGTACCCGCTCACCGACGAGGAGTGGGGGGTACGGCGGTACTTCGTACGCGACCCGAACGGCACGGTCGTCAACGTCCTCAGCCACCACTCCCCTCCGGCCGCGCCGTAGGACGCCCGCTGGACGGCGCCCTGACGAGCCGTGAGACTGGATCGCGCCCGACGCCCCGGCTCCCAGGACGGTGACCATGGAAGAGGTACTCCCCCGCGTCGAACTGACCCCGCAGGCCGCCGAACTGCTGCGCCGGCTGCGCGCGGAGCACGGCCCGCTGATGTTCCACCAGTCCGGCGGCTGCTGCGACGGCAGCGCGCCGATGTGCTACCCCGACGGCGAGTTCCGCACCGGCGACTCGGACGTGCTGCTGGCGGAGCTGGCCGTGGACGGTGTCGAGGAGCCCGTGACCTTCTGGATGTCGCGCAGTCAGTACGAGCTCTGGAGCCACACCCGGCTGATCGTGGACGTGGTACCCGGACGGGGTAGCGGTTTCTCGCTGGAAGCACCCGAGGGGGTGCGTTTTCTCACCCGTTCTCGCGTAGTCGACGCCTAGCCGCCCTCCGCGCCACCACCGTCTGCTGCACTTCCCCTGAGTCCTGGGACAGTTGACGAGACATCAGGGGGCGCAGTGGCGCGCGATCGGCGGCAGACGGCAGCAGGCAGGTCGGTTCTCTCCACTCTCACGGCCTTCGGGGTACTGGCCGGTGCGTCCCTCGCGGGCGCCGCACCGGCCGGCGCCGCCACACCGGGCGGACGCATCGCACCGGGGGTCACGTACCGGCAGTTCGACATCCGCGCGGCGGCGGGCAGGACCCGCGCCCATCTGCTGACCGTCGACCTGACGAACCGCCACGTCCACCTCGACCTCCTGTACCCGGGGACGGTGGCGGCCCGGGCGACCGTCTCCGGGATGGCGGACGCGGCCGGCGCCGTCGGCGGGGTCAACGGCGACTTCTTCAACATCAGTGAGACCCAGCACCCGGGCGTCGAGGCGACGGGGGCGAGCGTCGGACCGGCGGTCGCGGCGGGGAAGGTGCTCAAGGCGGCGGTCCCGACGGGCCAGCGGTTCGGGCCCGCGCTGCCGCCCGGCACCGGCACCCGGGACGTCCTCGGGGTGGGCACCGACCGGCGCGCCCACCTGGACCGCCTCACCCTCACCGGCACCGTGACCACACCGCGGGAGCGGTTCCCGCTCAAGGGCCTCAACCAGTACGCGCTGCCGCAGAACTCGGTCGGCGCCTTCACCGCACGCTGGGGCAGCGCCTCCCGGGTGCGCGCCACCTGCGGCACGGACACGAACCGGGCGGCCGGGTGCAGCGCGGACACCTACGAGGTGAGGGTGCGCGGCGGCCGGGTGACCTCCACCGCCGCCACCCCGGGCAGCGGGCGGATCGCCGCGGGCACCACGGTCCTGGTGGGTCGCGAGGAGGGCGCGCGCCGGCTGCGCGAGCTGTCGCCCGGCGACCGGGTGACCGTCACCCACGCCCTGGTGGCGGCCAGGGCCAAGGTCCCCTACACGTTCGCGATCGGCGGCTACCCGGTGCTGCGCGACGGCAGGCCGCTGTCCGGGCTGGACGACTCCACCTCGGCCGTGCGCACCGTCGTCGGCTTCGCGGACGGCGGCCGGCGGATGCTGCTGCTCGCGCTGGACGGGGCCGCCGCCTACCGGTCCGGCATGACGGTCGCCGAGGAGGCGGCCGCCATGGACGACCTGGGGGCCACCGACGCGTTCAACCTCGACGGCGGCGGCTCCTCCGAGATGGTCACCCGCGCCGCGGGAGCGCGCGCGGTGAAGGTCCGCAACCACCCGAGCGGCGGCACCGAGCGCCCCGTGGCGAACGGTATCGGCGTCTTCTCGTCCTGACCGGGCCACCGCGGCCCCGGACGGCTCCGACCCGGTGCCCGGTCAGGGCCGCAGGCTGCTCACCAGGTCGGCGGTCGCGGTCAGCCCGCTGTGGATGGTGGGCGCCATGCTGGTGCTGGCCAGGTAGAAGCCGAGCAGCATGCAGACCAGGGCGTGCGAGATCTTCAGCGCGCCGTTGCGGATGAACACCACCGCCAGGATCAGGAGCAGCAGCACCACAGAGATGGAAATGGCCATTGGAACCTCCTCCGCCACGCCCCATGAGCGGCGTTCGGCCGCAAGTGTGGCGTAGCGGGGGGTTCGTCCGGGCGGCTGACATGTCCTCCGATCGTGTGGTCTTGCGTGAATGTGCTTCGCGGGCGCTCGGGTCAGGGCGCCTGGAGGTCGACCAGTGCGGCCAGGGCCGAGCGGTGGGCCCCCGCGGTGCCGTAGGCGAGGGAGTCCGCCTTGGCCCGCTTGAGGTACAGGTGGATCGGGTGCTCCCAGGTCATGCCGATTCCGGCGTGCAACTGCAGCGCCTCCTCGGCGGCGTGGACGGCGACGGGCGCCGCGTACGCCTGTGCGACGGCGACCGAGACGTCGGTGTCGCGGCCGGAGGCCAGCGCGTCGGCGGCGGCGCGGGCGGCGGCCCGCAGGTTGACCACCTCGAGCCAGAGCTGGGCGAGCCGGTGCTTGAGCGCCTGGAAGCCGCCGACCTGCCGGTTGAACTGCCTGCGGTCCTTCAGGTAGCGGACGGTCTCGGTCAGCGCCCAGTCGGCGACGCCGAGTTGCTCGGAGGTGAGCAGGCCCGCGGCGGCCCGCAGGGCCCGTCGCACCGCGGGTTCCGCGTCGCCGATCCGGCGGCCGGCCGCCCCGTCGAGGGTGACGGTGGCGAGCGGGCGGGTCAGGTCGAGGGAGATCTGCGGGGTGACGGTCACCGCGTCGGCCGGGACGGCGTACAGACCGCCGTCGTCGGCGGGGACGAGCAGCACGTCGGCGGCGGCCGCGTCGGCGATGCCGGTCAGCTCACCGTGCAGGGTGCCGTTCTCCAGCCGTACGGCGGGGAACGCGGCGCCCGGGGCGCGGTGCAGGCCGACGGCGAGGACGCCGATGGTCCGCCCGGAGGCCAGCCGGCCGAGCAGTTCCTCGTCCCCACCGGCCAGCAGGGCCTCGGTGGCCACGACCGCGCTGGTCAGGTAGGGCACGGGGGCGACCGCCCGGCCCAGCTCCTCCAGGACGACGGCCGCCTCCCGGTGCGTGGCGCCCTGGCCGCCGTGGGCCTCGGGCACCAGCAGCCCGGCCAGGCCCATGCCCTCGGCGAGCGACTTCCACAGGGCGAGATCGTGCGGCGCGTCCGACTCGGTGCGGTTGATCACGTCGGCCGGGGCGCAGTGGTCCGTGAGCAGGTCACGGACGGCCGCGCGCAGCGCCTCCTCCTCCTCCGTGTAGAGGAGATCCCGCTGTTCGCTCATCGGGCCAGGTCCTTCCATGCGACGTCCTTGTCGGTGCGCGGTTCGGCGGGCAGGCCGAGAACCCGCTCGGCGACGATGTTCAGCAGGACCTCGCTGGTCCCGCCCTCGATGCTGTTGCCCTTGGAGCGCAGGTAGCGGTAGCCGGCGTCGCGGCCGGTGAAGTCGACCAGTTCGGGGCGGCGCATGGTCCAGTCGTCGTACGACAGCCCCTCCTCGCCGCGGAGTTCGACCTCCAGGCCGCTGATCGCCTGGTTGAGCCGGGCGAAGGCGAGCTTCATGCCCGCGCCCTCGGGGCCGGGCTGGCCCGCGACGAGCTGCTGGCGCAGGCGTTCACCGGTGAGCCGGGCCACCTCGGCCTCGACCCAGAGGGTAAGCAGCCGCTGGTGCAGGTCGTGGGTGCGCAGCTCCGGGCGTTCGCGCCAGGTCGCGGAGACGGGGCCGATCATGCCGCCCTCGCGGGGCAGCCTCATGCCTCCGATGGCGACGCGCTCGTTGTTCAGGGTGGTCTGGGCGACCCGCCAGCCGTCGCCGGTCCCGCCGAGGCGGCGGGTGTCGGGGATGCGGACATCGGTCAGGAAGACCTCGTTGAACTCGGCCTCGCCGGTGATCTGGCGCAGCGGCCGCACCTCGACACCGGGGTCGGTCATGTCGCACAGGAAGTAGGTGATGCCCGCGTGCTTGGGTACGTCCGGGTCGGTGCGGGCGATGAGGATGGCCCAGCGGGCGACGTGGGCGCTGGAGGTCCACACCTTCTGCCCGTTGACCACCCAGTCGTCGCCCTCCCGTACGGCCCGGGTGCCGAGCGCGGCCAGGTCGGAGCCGGCGCCGGGCTCGCTGAACAGCTGGCACCAGACCTCCTCGCCGGTCCACAGGGGCCGCAGGAAGCGCCGCTTCTGCTCCTCGGTGCCGTAGCGCAGGATGGTCGGCGCGGCCATGCCGAGGCCGATGCCGATGCGCCGGGGGTCGTTGTCCGGGGCGCCGGCGGCCTCCAGTTCGGTGTCGACCACGACCTGGAGGGAGCGCGGGGCGCCGAGTCCGCCGAGGCCCTCCGGGTAGTGCACCCAGGCCAGACCGGCGTCGAAGCGGGCCCGGAGGAACTCCAGGCGGTCGGTTTCGGCGGGCGGGTGGGCGGCCAGCAGTTCGGCGGTGCGGCGCCTGAGGTCGTTCGCGTCGGTCATACGGCGGCTCCCTTGTCCATGACCACGGCCACCCGGCCGGTGGTCACACCGTCGGCGACGCGCTGCACGGCCGCGGCGGCTCCGTCGAGCGGCACCCGCTCGCTCACCAGTGGCTTGATCGCACCCCTCGCGGCCAGTGCGGTCAGCTCCTCGTGGCAGCGCAGGATGAGCTTCGGGTTCTTGGTGGCGTACAGGCCCCAGTGCAGGCCGAGGATCGAGTAGTTCTTCACCAGCGCGTGGTTGAGGGCCGGGCTGGGGATGGTGCCGCTGGCGAAGCCGACGACGACGATCCGCCCCTCGAAGGCGACGAGCTTGGCGGACTGGGTGTAGGCCTCGCCGCCGACCGGGTCGTAGATCACGTCGGCGCCCCGGCCGCCGGTGGCCTCCTTCACGGCCGCGATCACGTCCTCGGCGTGGCGGTCGACGACCACGTCACAGCCGAGCTCGCGGGCGACGGCGGCCTTGTGCGCGCCGCCGACCACGCCGATCACGGTGGCGCCTGCGGCCTTGCCGAGCTGCACGGCCGCGCTGCCGACACCGCCGGCGGCGGCGTGCACGAGCAGGGTCTCCCCGGCTTCGAGGCGGGCCCTGCGGTGCAGGCCGAACCAGCCCGTCTGGTAGCCGATGTGCAGCGCGGCGGCCTCGGCGTCGTCCAGCGAGTCGGGCGCGGGCAGCAGGGCGCGGGCGTCGGCGAGGGCGTACTCGGCGAAGCCGCCGTGCGGCAGGGCGGGGTTGGCGAGCACGCGGCGGCCGTCCTCCGTCTCGCCGCAGATCTCCACGCCGGGCGTGAAGGGCAGCGGGGGCCGTACCTGGTACTGGCCGCGGCAGAGCAGGGCGTCGGGGAAGTTGATGTTGGCGGCCCGCACGCGCAGCAGCACCCGGCCCTCGCCGGGCGTCGGCCGCTCCACCTCCGCCAGGCGCATCACCTCGCCCGGCTCGCCGTTCTCGTGCACTTGCCATGCCTGCATGGGGGCCTCCACGGGACTGCTCGTCTGACCGGGTCCACCGCATACTAAGCGGTCGCTTGCCGATCCGGGAACAGTCGATCGCGTCACTCGCGCGCCGACCGCCGCCTTACCCGCATCCTCTCGCCCCGCGCCCGGCCCCGCGGTCCGGACAGGGCGCGCGACTCCACCGGACTAGCCCGGCCCACGGGACCCGCCGGGCCCTCCCCCGTCGGCGGGTGTAGAGCGCGCGCCGCCGGGTCACATTGACTGCATGCTGCTGACCCGGCTCGCGGAGGTTTCCCGGGAGGTCGCCGCCACGGCGGCCAGGTCCCGCAAGACCGCCCTGCTCGCGGAGCTGTTCCGGGACGCGGAGGCGGACGACGTGCCCATCGTCATCCCCTACCTGGCCGGACGGCTCCCGCAGGGACGGCTCGGCGTCGGCTGGAAGGTGCTGGGCCGCCCGGTGCCGCCCGCCGCCGAGCCCTCGCTCACCGTGCGGGAGGTCGACGCCCGGCTCAGCGAGCTGGGCAAGGTGTCCGGTCCCGGCTCCCAGGCGGAGCGGGCCCGGATGGTCGGCGAGCTGATGGGCGCGGCCACCGAGGGCGAGCAGCGCTTCCTGCTCGGCCTGCTGACCGGCGAGGTCCGGCAGGGTGCCCTCGACGCGGTCGCGGTGGAGGGCCTGGCCCGGGCGACCGGCGCCGGCCCGGCGGACGTGCGGCGGGCGGTGATGCTCGCCGGGTCGCTGCAGACGGTGGCGCAGGCCCTGCTGGCCGACGGGCCCGGGGCCCTGGACCGGTTCCGGCTCACCGTCGGCCGCCCGGTGCTGCCGATGCTGGCCCACAGCGCCTCCTCGGTCGCCGAGGCGGTGGAGAAGCTCGGCGCGTGCGCGGTGGAGGAGAAGCTGGACGGCATCCGGGTGCAGGTGCACCGGGAGGGCAGCGCGGTACGGGTGCACACCCGCACCCTGGACGACATCACCGACCGGCTGCCCGAGGTGACCCGCGCTGCTCTGACCCTGGCGAGCGAGCGGTTCATCCTCGACGGCGAGGTGCTCTCCTTCGACGCGGAGGGCCGGCCGCGCTCCTTCCAGGAGACCGCGGGGCGGGTCGGCTCCAGGGTGGACGTGGCGCGGGCGGCCGAAGAGGTGCCCGTCTCGCCCGTCTTCTTCGACCTGCTGTCGGTGGACGGCGTGGACCTGCTCGACCTGCCCTTCGCCGAGCGGCACGCGATGCTGAGCGATCTGGTGCCCACGCCGATGCGGGTGCGCCGCGCGGTCGCCTCCGGTCCCGAGCACATCCCCGAGGCGGAGCGCTTCCTCGCCGAAACGCTGGCCCGGGGTCACGAGGGCGTGGTCGTCAAGGCGCTGGACGCCCCCTACAGCGCGGGCCGGCGCGGCGCGTCGTGGCTGAAGGTCAAGCCCGTGCACACGCTGGACCTGGTGGTGCTGGCCGCCGAGTGGGGACACGGCCGCCGGACCGGCCGGCTCTCCAACCTCCATCTCGGCGCCCGCACCCCGGACGGCGGCTTCGCGATGCTCGGCAAGACCTTCAAGGGCATGACCGACGCGATGCTCGCCTGGCAGACCGGGAAGCTCGCGGAACTGGCCGTCGAGGAGCACGGCTGGGGGGTCACGGTGCGCCCCGAGCTCGTCGTGGAGATCGCCTACGACGGTCTCCAGCGCTCCTCCCGCTACCCGGCCGGCGTCACCCTGCGGTTCGCGCGCGTGATCCGCTACCGCGAGGACAAGCGGCCCGAGGACGCCGATACCGTGGAGGCCCTGCTGGCGGCTCACCCGGAGGTCGGACCGTGACGGTGCGTGCGACCAGGCGCAGTGCGGGACTGCTGTTGTTCCGGCACACCGGCGACGGCCTCGAGGTGCTGCTCGGCCACATGGGCGGACCGTTCTTCGCGAAGAAGGACGCGGGCGCGTGGACCGTGCCCAAGGGCGAGTACGAACCGGACGAGCCCGCCTGGGAGGCGGCCCGGCGCGAGTTCCGCGAGGAGCTGGGTCTCGCGCCGCCGGACGGGGCGGCCCTGGCGCTCGGCGAGGTCGCGCAGGCCAACGGCAAGATCGTCACGGCGTGGGCGGTCGAGGCGGACCTGGACCCGGCGGCGATCGTGCCGGGGACCTTCACCATGGAGTGGCCGCCCAGGTCCGGCCGGATGCGGGAGTTCCCGGAGCTGGACCGGGTGGCCTGGTTCGGACTCGACCGGGCCCGTGCCGTGATCATCACGGCCCAGGCCGCGTTTCTGGACCGGCTGGCGGAGCACTCGGCCTGAACAGGGGCCTACGCGTTGCGACGGGCGCGGTCGCGCGCGAAGGTCGAAGCAAGCCCGTTCCCAGGGAGGCCAGCCATGCCCATCGCCACGGTGAACCCGGCCAGCGGCGAGACGCTCAAGACGTACGAGCCCATGGGTGAGGAGGAGCTGGAACGCCGGCTCCAGCTCGCCGAGGCGACGTTCCGCACGTACCGGACGACCTCCTTCGCCGAACGCGCCCGAATGCTGAACAAGGCCGCCGACCTGCTGGACGAGGACCAGCGGGAGATCGGCAGGGTGATGACCACCGAGATGGGCAAGCCGGTCACGCAGGCCCGCGCGGAGGCCGCGAAGTGCGCCAAGGCGATGCGCTGGTACGCCGAGCGCGCCGAGGGGCTGCTGGCCGACGAGGAGCCGCCCGCGGTGGACGTGAGCGACTCCGGCGCCTCCCGGGTGCGGGTGACCTACCGGCCGCTGGGCCCGGTCCTCGCCGTCATGCCGTGGAACTTCCCGCTGTGGCAGGTGGTCAGGTTCGCCGCGCCCGCGCTGATGGCGGGCAACGTGGGCCTGCTCAAGCACGCCTCGAACGTCCCCCAGACCGCCCTGTACCTGGAGGACCTCTTCCACCGGGCGGGCTTCCCTGAGGGCTGTTTCCAGACCCTGCTGATCGGCTCGGGGGCGGTGGACGACGTCCTGCGCGACGAGCGGGTGAAGGCCGCGACGCTCACGGGCAGCGAGCCGGCCGGCCGCGCGGTCGCCTCCACCGCCGGCGAGATGATCAAGAAGACGGTGCTGGAACTGGGCGGCAGCGACCCGTACGTCGTCATGCCCTCGGCCGACCTCGACCGGGCGGCGCAGGTCGCCGTGACCGCGCGGGTGCAGAACAACGGGCAGTCCTGCATCGCGGCCAAGCGGTTCATCGTGCACACCGACGTCTACGACGCCTTCGCCGAGAAGTTCGTCGCGGGCATGGAGGCGCTCAGGATCGGCGACCCGCTGGAGGAGGACACCGAGGTCGGGCCGCTCTCCAGCGAGCGGGGACGCGCCGACCTGGAGGAACTGGTCGACGACGCGAAGCGCAGCGGGGCCCGGGTGCTGTGCGGCGGGGAGCGGCCGGACGGGCCGGGCTGGTACTACCCGCCGACCGTGCTGGCCGGCATCACCCGGGAGATGCGCATCCACCGCGAGGAGGCGTTCGGGCCGGTCGCCACGCTGTACCGGGCCGCCGACCTGGAGGAGGCGCTCCTGATCGCGAACGATTCCCCGTTCGGACTGAGCTCGAACGTGTGGACCCGGGACGAGAACGAGGTGGAGCGGTTCGCCCTGGACCTGGAGGCCGGCGCGGTGTACGTCAACGGGATGACCGCCTCGCACCCGGCGTTCCCGTTCGGTGGCGTGAAGCGGTCCGGGTACGGGCGTGAGCTGTCCGGGCACGGAATCCGGGAGTTCTGCAACATCACCACGGTTTGGCAGGGTGCGTGAGCGCCGCGCGGCTACCATCCCGATTGTGAACCGCGAAGTGACTCTGCCTCTGATCGTCGACGACCGCGGTACCTTGCAGGTGGCGGCGGCCGACGTGAGTAAGTTGTTGCGGACCGTGGGCGGGCGGTGGCTGCATCTCGTCGAGGCCGGGGAGCAGCTCGACGAGGACACCGTGGCCGCGTTGACCATCGAGCTGGCGAAGCTGGCGGACCGTATCGACGTGGCCTGCATCGCACACAGCAGCGGGGCGCCGTAGCGGCTCCCGCCGACCCGGCGCCTCTCACACCCCAACACCTGCTGCACAGAGAGAAGTTGAGGGCCGCGGCAGCTGTCGCGGCCCTCTTTCCGTGCCCTCCCCGAGCCGTCCCGGGGCCGGGACCGGTCACAGTCCGTTGTCCCCGGTTCGGAGTAATCCGACGAGAGATCGTCAGCCCCTCGGGTGAACCTGGGTGGACCACCTCCGGGTGGACCACCTCCGGGTGGACCACCTTCTGACCGGCGGGCGCAGGTCTGCCGGACGGCGAAAGCAGGGACGGCTCATGGCTACTTTGTGCAGACCCTCGGTGTCCGTACCCGAACACGTGATCACGATGGAGGAGACGCTGGACCTGGCGCGTGAGCACCACGCGGACCACCCCCAGCTCCCCCTGGCCCTCCGGCTGATCGAGAACACGGGAGTCCGCACCCGGCACATCGTGCAGCCCATCGAGGAGACCCTGAAGCACCCCGGGTTCGAGGACCGCAACAAGCTCTACGAGGCCGAGGCGAAGGCCCGGGTCCCCGCGGTGATCCAGCAGGCGCTCGACGAGGCGGAGCTCCTGACCACGGACATCGACGTCATCATCTACGTGTCGTGCACGGGCTTCATGATGCCCTCGCTGACCGCGTGGCTGATCAACGAGATGGACTTCTCGAGCACCACCCGCCAGCTCCCCATAGCCCAGCTGGGCTGCGCGGCCGGCGGCGCGGCCATCAACCGGGCCCACGACTTCTGTTCGGCCTACCCCGAGGGCAACGCGCTCATCGTGGCCTGCGAGTTCTGCTCGCTGTGCTACCAGCCCACCGACCTGGGGGTCGGCTCGCTGCTGTCCAACGGCCTGTTCGGCGACGGCATCGCGGCCGCCGTGGTGCGCGGCCGGGGCGGCACCGGCGTGCAGCTGGAGCGCAACGGGTCGTACCTGATCCCCAAGACCGAGGACTGGATCGCCTACGACGTCCGGGCGACCGGCTTCCACTTCCTGCTGGACAAGCGGGTGCCGACCACGATGGAGCCGCTCGCCCCGGCGCTCCAGGAACTCGCGGGCAACCACGGCTGGGACGCCTCCGACCTGGACTTCTACATCATCCACGCGGGCGGTCCCCGAATACTCGACGACCTCAGCAAGTTCCTCCAGGTCGACCCGCACGCGTTCCGGTTCAGCCGGTCCACGCTCACCGAGTACGGCAACATCGCGAGCGCCGTCGTACTGGACGCGCTGCGCCGCCTGTTCGACGAGGGCGGTGCCGAGCACCGGGCGCGCGGCCTGCTCGCCGGGTTCGGCCCGGGCATCACCGCCGAGATGACCGTGGGCCGCTGGGTCCGGGACGGTGAGATGACGCGATGAGCGAAGAGACCCTGACCGAGACGGCCGGCGAGGCACTGCCCCCGGTGCGGCACTGGCCGGCCGTCGACCTGGCCGGCTCGGACTTCGACCCGGTGCTCACCGAGCTGATGAGCGAGGGTCCCCTCACCCGCGTCCAGCTGCCCAACGGCGAGGGCTGGGCGTGGCTGGTCACCCGGTACGACGACGTGCGCATGGTGACCAACGACCCCCGCTTCAGCCGCGAGGCGGTGATGGGCCGGCAGGTCACCCGGCTCGCCCCGCACTTCATACCGGACCGGGGCGCGGTCGGCTTCCTGGACCCGCCCGACCACACCAGGCTGCGCCGGGCGGTCGCCGCCGCCTTCACCTCCAAGGGTGTGGAGCGGATCCGCGACAAGGCGCGCGTGATGCTGGACGAGCTGGTCGACGAGCTGCTCCAGGACGGCCCGCCCGCCGACCTGACGGCGACGGTGCTCGGACCGTTCCCCATCGCGGTGATCTGCGAGCTGATGGGGGTCCCGGCCGCCGACCGGCACTCCATGCACACCTGGACCCAGCTGATCCTGTCCTCCTCGCACGGCAAGGACGTCAGCGAGAAGGCCAAGCGCGAGATGAGCGCGTACTTCTCCGACCTGGTCGGGCTGCGTGAGGGCAGCACGGGCGAGGACGTCGCCTCGCTGCTGGGCGCCGCCGTGGGCCGGGCCGAGATCACCCTGGAGGAGGCCGTCGGTCTGGCGGTGCTGCTGCAGATCGGCGGCGAGGCGGTCACCAACAACAGCGGCCAGATGTTCCATCTGCTGCTGAGCCGCCCCGAGCTGGCGGAGCGGTTGCGCTTCGACCCCGGGATCCGGCCGCGGGCGATCGACGAGCTGCTGCGCTGGATCCCGCACCGCAACGCCGTCGGCCTGTCCCGGATCGCCCTGGAGGACGTGGAGGTCAGGGGCGTGCGGATCCGGGCCGGTGACGCGGTGTACGTGTCGTACCTGGCCGCCAACCGCGACCCGGAGGTCTTCCCCGATCCGCAGGAGATCGACTTCTCCCGCAGCCCGAATCCGCACGTGGCGTTCGGCTTCGGCCCGCACTACTGCCCCGGCGGGATGCTGGCCCGGCTGGAGTCCGAGCTGCTGGTGGACGCCCTGCTGGACCGGGTGCCCGGCATGAAGCTGGCCGTGCCGCCGGAGCAGGTGCCCTTCAGGAAGGGCGCGTTGATCCGTGGCCCCGAGGCCCTGCCCGTGACGTGGTGAGCGACCGATGACGACGACCGAGGGGCTGGCGGTACCGGAAGGGCCCGCGGCCCGGGGAGTGACACCGGCGCAGGCGGAGGCGCCGGCGCAGGAGGCGGCACCGCCCGAGGGGCTGCTGGTGCCGCCGGGGCACGGCCGCGTCGTCGAGACGCCCGCCCAGCGCGTGACGTTCAAGGTCACCGGGACGCACTCGCGGATGGCCTCCACCTTCGAGGTGGAGGTCCCGCCGGGCTTCGACGTCGGCGCCCATGTGCACACCCGCAGCGAGGAGTTGTTCTACGTCCTGGAGGGCGAACTGGACGTGCTCGCCTTCGAGCCGCGCATCCGCACCCCCGACCACTGGCAGCGCTGGGAGTCCGTCTCGGGCAGCCGGGTGGTCCGGGCGACGCCGGGCACGGTGATCGTCGTACCCCCCGGGTGTCCGCACGCGTTCGCCAACCCGACGGACACGCCCGCGAAGATGTTCTTCCAGGCGTCTCCCCCGCCGGACCACGAGCGCTACTTCGAGGAACTGCTGGAGATCCTGGGCAACGGCGGTCCTCCGGACCAGGCCGCCATCGAAGAGTTGCGGGCGAAGTACGACATCCAGCAGCTCACCCCCCTCAGGCACCGGTGAGCACGCGGCACGTCGGCCGCAAGGGGCGCGGGGAGCCGCGCGGCACGTCACGACGGACGGCCGACCGCGCTCCCGCGCCCCGTCGGCGCCGCCGGCGCTAGCGGATCGGCATGCCCGCCAGGGTCCGCGCGATGACCAGCCGCTGGATCTCGCTGGTCCCCTCGAAGATGGTGTAGATCGCGCTGTCCCGGTGCATCCGCTCCACCGGGTACTCCCGGGTGTAGCCGTTGCCGCCCAGGATCTGGATGGCCTGCGCGGTGACCTTCTTGGCGGTCTCACTGGCGAACAGCTTGGACATGGAGCCCTCGGCCGCCGTGAACGGCTTGCCGTTGACCGCCATCCAGGAGGCACGCCACACCAGCAACCGGGCCGCGTCGATCCGGGTCCGCATGTCCGCGAGCTGGAAGGCGACACCCTGGTTGTCGATGATCGGGCGCCCGAACTGCTCCCGGGTCTTCGCGTAGTCGAGGGCGACCTCGTAGGCGGCCCGGGCGGTGCCGACGGCCATCGCGCCCACGGCGGGCCGGGACGCCTCGAACGTGGCCATCGCCGCGTTCTTCACCCGCTCGCCGCCCGCCCTGGCCTTCTCGCGGGCGCGGGCGAGGCGCTCGTCCAGCTTCTCCTTGCCGCCGAGCAGGCAGGAGCCGGGGACCCGGACGTTGTCCAGGATGACCTCGGCGGTGTGCGAGGCGCGGATGCCGTGCTTCTTGAACTTCTGGCCCTGGGCGAGGCCCGGGGTGCCCGGCGGGACGATGAAGGATGCGTGGCCCTTGGAGCCCAGCTCCGGGTCGACGCAGGCCACGACGACATGGACGTTGGCGATGCCGCCGTTGGTCGCCCAGGTCTTCGTGCCGTTGATCACCCACTCGTCCTTGGCCTCGTCGTACACGGCGCGCGTGCGCAGGGAGGCGACGTCGGAGCCGGCGTCGGGCTCGGAGGAGCAGAACGCGGCCACCTTGACGTCGTTCGCGTCGCCGTACATCTGGGGGATCCAGGTGCCGATCTGCTCCTCGGTCCCGTTGGCGAGAACGCCCACGGCGGCCAGCCCCGTGCCCACAATGGAGAGGGCGATGCCCGCGTCGCCCCAGAACAGCTCCTCCATGGCCGTCGGGATGCCGAGGCCGGTGGGGTCGAAGTACTGCTGCGCGTAGAAGTCGAGGGAGTAGATGCCGACCTTCGCGGCCTCCTGGATGACCGGCCAGGGAGTCTCCTCACGCTCGTCCCATTCGGCGGCCGCGGGGCGGATCACGTCGGCGGCGAAGCCGTGCAGCCAGTCCCGGACCTCCTTCTGTTCGTCGTTGAGCTCCATGGTGAACTCGGCCATGTCCCCTCCAGCGGCGGTGCGTGCACTGTTGCCAGTGATGTTACTAGCGGTAACGCGAGTGTGTTACCGACCGGTAGTGAAAGTCAACTCCCGATGACGCCTCGGCATCCCGTTCGATGTCAGGCACACCGACAGTGTTAGTTTGCGCAGGCGTCACCGAATCAGCACGGGTGGGGAGAGCACATGGACACCACACAGCGGACCGATCAGCAGCGATCAGCCGACCGCCGACGGCGCGAACTGCTGGAGGCCGCCGACCGGGTGGTGCTGCGCGACGGCCCGCAGGCCTCGATGAACGCGATCGCCGCCGAGGCGGGCATCACCAAGCCGATCCTCTACCGCCACTTCGGCGACAAGGGCGGCCTCTACGCCGCGCTCGCCACCCGGCACACCGACGCGCTCCTCGCCTCGCTGCGGGCGGCCCTCGACGCCCCCGCCGACCGGCGCGAGCGGGTCGAGGCCACGCTCGACACCTACCTCGCGGCGATCGAGGCCAGGCCCCAGGTGTACCGGTTCCTGATGCACCCCGCCGAGGGCAGCACCGGCGGCGACACGGGCTTCGACGTGGGCAAGCACTCGGCCCCGCTGCTGCGGCGGATGGGCGAGGAGCTGGCCCAGGTCATCGAGGAGCGGCTCGACCTCGGCCCCGGCAGCCAGCAGCTCGCCCGGGTGTGGGGGCACGGGATCGTCGGGATGATGCACGCGGCCGGTGACTGGTGGCTGGGCGAGCGGCCCTGCTCCCGGGCCGAACTCGTGCGCTCCCTCGCCGACCTGCTGTGGGGACGCCTCGCGGCCGCGGGCGACAAGGTCGGCGGCCCCGGCTTCTGACGGCCACGGGGGCCCCAGGCCGGCGCGGGCGGGCCGAAGGCCGCAATTCAGGCCGCCGCGCGACGACTCAGGACCGCCGTCCAGGCCCACGCACCACGCCCGAGGGCCGGAGGACGCAGGCCCGCACGGGAGCCCGAGGGCCGGATCGATACCGGCGCCGGACGGACCCCGAGCCAGGACCAAGGCCCGCGCGGCACGACCGAAGCCCGGGATCCGGGATTCAGGCCGAGACCACGCCCGCGCGGGACGGCCGAGGCCGGGCCCCGGCCGGCGCACCACGGCCGAAGGCCGGATCGATACCGGCGCGGGACGAGTCAGGTCCGAGACCCAGGCCCGCACGGGACGGCTCAGGACCGGGACTCAGGCCCGCGCGGCACGACCGAAGCCCGGGACCGCCCGCGCAGGACGACCGTGGGCCGGAAGCCCTGGCGGCGCGGGGTGGGCGCGGGCCGGTGCGTGCCGGCCGCACGGGCTCGCCGGAGCCCGGCACCCCGCCGCCCGGCACCCCGCTCAGCGGTGCCACGGAGCGCGGGCCGCCTGCCGCAGCAGCCTGCCGCGGCGCCAGCCCGTCAGGCGGTCGGCGTACACCGTGCCCTCCAGGTGGTCGTACTCGTGCTGGAGGCACCGGGCGAAGAACCCGGTGCCGTGCACGGTGACCGGCTCCCCCGTCACCGTGAAGCCCTCGACCACCGCGTGGTCGTACCGCTCCGTGCCCGCCTCCAGACCCGGCAGCGAGAGGCAGCCCTCCGGCCCCCGGACCACCACGCCGTCCTTCTCCACCAGCCGCGCGTTCACCACATGTCCGAGATGTCGCACATCGTCGTCGTCCGGGCAGTCGTAGACGAACACCCGTTGCGGGACACCGATCTGGTTGGCGGCCAGCCCCACCCCCTGGGCCGCGTACATGGTCGCGAACAAGTCCTCCACGAGGGCCGCCAGTTCGGGGCCGAAGTCGGTGACGTCCTCGCAGGACGCGCGCAGAACGGGGTCCGGGAGCAGGGAAAGCGGCCGGACGCGCCCGTGGGCGCCCGGGATCGAGCCGTGTCGCATGGCGGCAAGGGTACGGTTCGTTCAGCTCATGCAGGCCGCACGGTACGGGCCGGGATTCGGGTGTGCGAATGGATCTCGATAGGCTGAGGTCCACACCACGCTGCCGGATGCCCCCTGGCGCGGCGCGTACGCAAGGAGGATCGAGAACTGATGGCAGGCAACTCGGACCCGCTCTCGCCGCGGGCCAAGCTGGCCGTGACCGCGGGCAAGGCGGTCGCTGCGGCATCGCGCGCCGCGGGACGCGGCAGCGGTTCGGTGATCGGCGGCCGGGTCGCGCTGAAACTCGACCCCGACCTCCTCGGACGGCTCGCTCAGAACCTGGACGTCGTCCTGGTGTCCGCCACCAACGGCAAGACCACCACCACCCGGCTCATCGCCGAGGCGCTGCGCGCCGCGGGCCCGGTCGTGTCGAACGCGCTCGGCGCCAACATGCCGGCCGGCATCACCTCGGCACTGGCGGGCGGCACGGAGTCGAAGTTCGGGGTCATCGAGGTCGACGAGAAGTACCTGGCCGGGGTGGCCCGGGACACCAGCCCGAAGTGCATCGCCCTGCTGAACCTCTCCCGCGACCAGCTCGACCGGGCCGCGGAGACCCGCATGCTCGCCGAGAACTGGCGTGAGGGCCTGGCAGGCTCCAAGGCCGTGGTCGTCGCCAACTGCGACGACCCGCTGGTGGTGTGGGCCGCCTCCTCCTCCCCGAACGTGGTCTGGGTCGCGGCCGGGCAGATGTGGAAGGACGACGCCTGGTCCTGCCCGTCGTGCGGTGGCGTGATGCAGCGCCCCGGCGACGACTGGTTCTGCGGCGAGTGCGGCTTCCGCCGGCCGACGCCGACCTGGGCGCTCTCCGGCGACCACGTGCTGGACCCGCACGGGTCGGCCTGGCCGATCCACCTCCAGCTGCCGGGCCGCGCCAACAAGGCGAACGCGGCCAGCTCCGCGGCCGTCGCCGCCGTCTTCGGCGTACCGCCGCAGGTCGCGCTGGAGCGGATGTACCAGGTGCAGGCGGTGGCCGGACGCTACGACGTGGTCCAGTTCCAGAACCGCGACCTCAGGCTGCTGCTCGCGAAGAACCCGGCCGGCTGGCTGGAGACGTTCTCCCTGATCGACCCGCCGCCGACCCCGGTGATCCTCTCGGTGAACGCGCGCGGCGCCGACGGCACGGACACCTCCTGGCTGTGGGACGTCGACTACACCCGGCTGACCGGTCACCCGATCTTCGTCATCGGTGACCGCAAGCTGGACCTCGCCGTCCGTCTGGAGGTCGCCAACCAGCACTTCCAGGTCTGCGAGAACCTCGACCAGGCCGTGCAGCAGGCCCCGCCGGGGCGCATCGAGGTCATCGCGAACTACACCGCGTTCCAGGACCTGCGCCGCCGCGTCGGCAACTGATCGGAAAAGGGCCATCACCTCATGAGCGACAACCAACTCCGGCTGGTGTGGATCTACCCGGACCTGCTGAGCACCTACGGCGACCAGGGCAACGCCCTCGTCGTGGAGCGCCGGGCCCGGCAGCGCGGTCTGGACGTGGCACGGCTCGACGTGCGCAGCGACCAGCCGATCCCGACCTCCGGCGACATCTACCTGATCGGCGGCGGCGAGGACCGTCCGCAGCGGCTCGCGGCCGAGCGGCTGCGCCGCGACGGCCATCTGCAGCGGGCGGTGCAGAACGGCGCGATCGTGTTCTCGGTCTGCGCCGGCTACCAGATCCTCGGCCACGAGTTCATCAACGACCTCGGCCAGCGTGAGCCGGGCCTCGGCCTGCTCGACGTGGTGTCGGTGCGCGGGGAGGGCGAGCGGTGCGTCGGTGACGTGCTCGGGGACATCGACCCGCAGCTCGGCCTGCCCCAGCTGACCGGCTTCGAGAACCACCAGGGCGTCACCCATCTCGGTCCCGCGGCCCGCCCGTTCGCGCGCGTGCAGATCGGCAAGGGCAACGGCACCGGGGACGGCACGGAGGGCGCGTACAACGGCACGGTCTTCGGTACGTACATGCACGGCCCGGTACTCGCCCGCAACCCGCAGATCGCCGACCTGCTGCTGAAGCTGGCGCTGGACGTCAACGCGCTGCCCCCGATCGACGACCGGTGGTACGAGGCGCTCCGCGACGAGCGCATCGCGGCCGCGCAGCAGCCTGCGTAGGTACCGCTGCGTGCGGCAGCCTGCGTAGAAACCTTTGTGCAGCAGCCTGGGCGGGTGCCGTCTCAGGCTGCTGTCAGCGTCTTCCGGCATGCTCGTGGGAGCCCGCCTGACAGGCCGTCCGCTCACATGTGCGGGCGCGTCCAGCAGGCGGACGCCCGCTACGGAGCCACCCCCTCCCGCCGGTAGGGTGGCCGGGAATCCGCCGGACGCCGTGGTCCGGTTTCCCGGCCCACGTTGAGAAGGTAAATCGGGCTATGCGCATTGGTGTCCTCACGTCCGGCGGCGACTGCCCCGGCCTGAACGCCGTCATCCGGTCCGTCGTGCACCGTGCCGTCGCCGACCACGGCGACGAGGTCATCGGTTTCCGGGACGGCTGGAAGGGCCTCCTGGAGTGCGACTACACGAAGCTCGACCTCGATGCCGTGGGCGGCATCCTGGCGCGCGGCGGCACGATCCTCGGCTCCTCGCGGGTCCGTCCCGAGCACCTGCGGGACGGTGTCGAGCGGGCCCGGGGCCATGTCGCGGAGCTCGGCCTCGACGCGATCATCCCGATCGGCGGGGAGGGCACGCTGAAGGCGGCCCGGCTGCTGTCGGACAACGGGCTGCCCATCGTGGGCGTGCCCAAGACCATCGACAACGACATCGCTGTCACGGACGTCACCTTCGGTTTCGACACGGCCGTCGGGGTCGCCACCGAGGCCCTCGACCGGCTGAAGACCACCGCCGAGTCGCACCAGCGCGTGCTCATCGTCGAGGTCATGGGCCGGCACACCGGCTGGATCGCGCTGCACTCCGGCATGGCGGCCGGCGCGCACGCCATCGTCGTGCCGGAACGCCCCTTCGACATCGACGAGCTGACGAAGCGGGTCGGCGCCCGGTTCGAGGCGGGCAAGCGGTTCGCCATCGTGGTCGCCGCCGAGGGCGCCAAGCCGCGCCGCGGCTCCATGGAGTTCGACGAGGGCGGCAAGGACATCTACGGTCACGAGCGCTTCGCGGGGATCGCGCGCCAGCTCTCCGTCGAGCTGGAGCACCGGCTCGGCAAGGAGGCGCGGCCGGTGATCCTGGGCCATGTGCAGCGCGGTGGCACGCCGACGGCCTACGACCGGGTGCTGGCCACCCGGTTCGGGTGGCACGCGGTGGAGGCGGTGCACCGGGGCGAGTTCGGGATGATGACCGCCCTGCGGGGGACCGACATCGTGATGGTGCCGCTCGCCGAGGCCGTCGAGACGCTGAAGACGGTGCCCGCCGAGCGGTACGACGAGGCGGAGTGCGTGCTGTAGTTCACCCCGGTACAACCCGCCCCCGGTCACGTTCGTGACCGGGGGCGGTTCTAATCTGGGGGCGGACAGAATCGCACAACCCCCACGAATCAGGAGCCGCCGGATGGATCACAGCGGGCACGGCATGAACATGGATCTGCCGCCGTTCACGCTGGGGCGGGGGCTCGAGTGGTCCGCGGACCCGTTCTTCCTCGTCGCGTGTCTGCTCGGGCTCGGCCTGTACGGCTGGGGCGTGCTGCGGCTGCGGCGGCGGGGGGACGCGTGGCCCGTGGCCCGTACGGTGTCGTACGTCGTCGGGGTGCTGACCATCGCGTTGATGATGTGCACCAGGCTGAACGACTACGGCATGGTCATGTTCAGCGTGCACATGGTCCAGCACATGGTGATCAGCATGCTGTCGCCGATCCTGATCCTGCTGGGCGCGCCGGTCACGCTGGCGCTGCGCGCGCTGCCGGTGGCCGGCAAGGGCCGCAGGGGTCCGCGCGAACTGCTGCTGGCGCTGCTGCACAGTCGGTACATGCGGATCGTCACCCACCCGGCGTTCACGATCCCGCTGTTCATCGCGAGCCTGTACGCGCTGTACTTCACCCCCATCTTCGACTTCCTGATGGGGTCGCGGACCGGGCACATCGCGATGATGGTGCACTTCCTCGCCGTGGGTGTGGCGTTCTTCTGGCCGATCATCGGCGTGGACCCGGGCCCGCACCGGCCGGGTCATCTGATGCGGATGCTGGAGCTGTTCGCGGGCATGCCGTTCCACGCGTTCTTCGGCATCGCGCTGATGATGGGCTCGACGCCGATGGTGGCGACGTTCCGGAACCCGCCGGCCTCGCTCGGCATCGACGCGCTGTCCGACCAGAACGCGGCCGGCGGCATCGCCTGGGCGTTCAGCGAGATCCCGTCCGTGCTGGTGCTGATCGCCCTCCTGTTCCAGTGGTACGGCTCGGAACAGCGGCAGGCCAGGCGCAAGGACCGGGCCGCCGACCGGGACGGCGACAAGGAGCTGGAGGCGTACAACGCCTATCTGGCCTCCCTCAGCACGCGCGAGGGCTGAACAACGCCCCCAGGGCGCGGTTCGGACGCGCGGTATCCCGCCGGGGCGGGAATCGGGGCACCATGGTGGGCGACGGACCATGAGGAGGGTGTCGCGATGCCCGGTTCCACGAGCGGTTCCACCAATGGCGCCACCAAGGCGATGGGGGCGATGACCGTCGGCGGGCTGGTCCTCGTCACGGCCTACACGGTCGCCCTCGGCAGCAACGGCTGGCTGTGGTTCGGCTGGGTGGTGCTGGGGCTGCTGACACTCACCATGGTCGTCACCCAGCCCTAGCGCCGCGTCCCCGGGCGCCGCTGATTACAGTGCCCGCATGAACAGCAGGACCGTGCCCTTCGACGACCTCGACCGCAAGATCGTCACCGCCCTGATGGCGAACGCCAGGAGCAGTTTCGCCGAGATCGGCGCGACGATCGGGCTGTCGTCCACCGCGGTCAAACGGCGCGTGGACCGGCTGCGCGAGACCGGTGTGATCACCGGGTTCACGGCGACCGTGCGGCCCGCCGCGCTCGGCTGGCGCACGGAGGCGTACGTCGAGGTGTACTGCGAGGGCGCGGCCCCGCCCCGGCGGCTGGCGGAGGTGGTGCGCAACCATCCGGAGATCACGGCGGCCATGACGGTCACCGGGGGCGCGGACGCGCTGCTCCACGTGCGGGCGCGGGACGTGGAGCACTTCGAGGAGGTGCTGGAGCGGATCCGCGTCGAGCCGTTCATCCGGAAGACCATCAGCGTGATGGTGCTGTCCCACCTTCTCCCGGAAAGCCCGGAAGCGGGCGCCACCCATCCGGCACCGGAGTAGCCCGCAGGCAAACGCAGAAGTCGTGCGTTGCACGAAAGAAGTACGCAGCGATGCTGCGCGTGCGCGCAGCTTTCCTTTCTTGTCGCGCGTACACCTCCGTTTCTACCGTGGTCTCACCCCTCAGTGACACACAGGAAAGCGGAGGGAACCCTCTGTGGCCGAAAGCCGTGTGCCGCGCAGTCGGCGCTTCCTCGTCTGCGAACCCAGACACTTCGCCGTGCAGTACGCGATCAATCCCTGGATGCACCCCGACCGGCCGGTCGACGTCGATCTCGCCCGGGAGCAGTGGCAGGAGCTGATCCGCACCTACCGGGCCCACGGTCACACCGTGGACGCGGTGGAGCCGGTGCCGGGCCTGCCCGACATGGTCTTCGCCGCCAACGCGGCGCTCGTGGTCGGCGGCCGGGTCTTCGGCTCGCTGTTCCACGCCCCGGAGCGACGCCCCGAGTCGCTGCACTACGACACCTGGTTCAAGGCGGCCGGGTACGCCGTGCACCGCCCCGAGTCGGTCACCGAGGGCGAGGGCGACCTGGTGTGGACCGGCCGGTACGTGCTGGCCGGCACCGGGTTCCGCACCACCCGGGAGGCGCACCGCGAGGCGCAGGAGTTTCTGGGCCACCCGGTGATCGGCCTGACCCTGGTCGACCCGTACTTCTACCACCTGGACACGGCCCTGTTCGTCCTCGACGAGGACAACATCGTCTACTACCCGGAGGCGTTCTCGCCGGGCAGCCGTGAGGTGCTCAGGCGCCTGTTCCCGGACGCGGTGCTCGCCACCCGCGACGACGCGATGGCGTTCGGTCTGAACTCCGTGTCCGACGGCCGGCACGTGTTCATCGCCCCCCAGGCCGAGGCGCTGTCGGAGCGCCTGGCCGACCACGGTTACGTCCCCGTCCCCGTCGACCTGTCGGAGTTCCACAAGGCCGGCGGTGGCATCAAGTGCTGCACCCAGGAGATCCGCTGATGACCGCACCCGCGCGCACGCGTACGTCCGACGACCTCATCCGGGCGGAGGAGCCGGTCCTCGCGCACAACTACCACCCGCTGCCCGTGGTCGTCGCCCGGGCCGAGGGCTCCTGGGTCGAGGACGTCGAGGGCCGCCGCTACCTGGACATGCTGGCCGGCTACTCGGCGCTGAACTTCGGTCACCGGCACCCCGCGCTGATCGAGGCCGCACACCGCCAGCTGGACCTGCTGACGCTGACCTCGCGGGCCTTCCACAACGACCGGCTCGCCGGTTTCGCGGAGCGGCTCGCCGCACTCACCGGCCTCGACATGGTGCTGCCGATGAACACCGGCGCCGAGGCGGTGGAGAGCGGCATCAAGGTGGCCCGCAAGTGGGCGTACGACGTGAAGGGCGTCCCCGCCGACCGGGCCACGATCGTGGTGGCGGCGGAGAACTTCCACGGCCGTACGACGACCATCGTCAGCTTCTCCACCGACGAGCAGGCCCGGGCGGGCTTCGGCCCCTTCACACCGGGATTCCGGGTCGTGCCGTACAACGACCTGGCCGCGCTGGAGGCGGCGGTCGACGAGACGACGGCCGCGGTGCTGCTGGAGCCCATCCAGGGCGAGGCCGGGGTGATCATCCCGGACGAGGGCTATCTGGCGGGGGTGCGCGAGCTGACCCGCCGGAAGGGCTGTCTGTTCATCGCGGACGAGATCCAGTCCGGCCTCGGCCGCACCGGCCGCACCCTCGCCGTCGAGCACGAGGACGTCGTCCCGGACGTGCTGCTGCTCGGCAAGGCGCTCGGCGGCGGCATCGTGCCGGTGTCGGCGGTGGTGGCACGGCGCGAGGTGCTCGGAGTGCTGCACCCGGGCGAGCACGGCTCCACCTTCGGCGGCAACCCGCTCGCGGCGGCGGTCGGCACGGCGGTGGTCGAGCTGCTGGAGACCGGCGAGTTCCAGCGCCGGGCGGCCGAGCTGGGGCTCGTGCTGCGCGGCGGCCTCACCGAGCTGGTCGGCAAGGGCGTGACCGGCTTCCGCTCGCGCGGCCTGTGGGCGGGTGTCGACGTCGACCCGGCCCTCGGCACCGGCCGGGAGATCAGCGAGCGCCTCATGCGGGAGGGTGTGCTGGCCAAGGACACGCACGGCTCCACGATCCGGCTGGCGCCCCCGCTGACCATCTCGGCCGAGGAGCTGCGCTCCGCGCTGGGTGCGCTGGAGAAGGTGCTCACCCAGGGGAACTGAGACGGGGGGGGGGGGGGGGCGGGCCCCCCCCCCACCCCCCCCCCCCACCCCCCCCCCCCCCCCCCGGTCCGTCCTCAGCCCGCACTTGCGCCGAGGAGCCGCCTCATCTCCGCGCTCCCGGCCTTCCGGGCGCCGGCGATGTCGGCGGCCGCGCGCTTGGCGGTGCCGTGCTCGGCCTTGCCGCGCTCGGTGGCGGCCATCGCCACGGCGCCCTGGTGGTGTTCGACCCTCAGGGGCAGGAAGCGGTGCGGTCGCCCCACGAGTTCGCCGGGACCTTCGCGGGGTACAGCGGCTGCCCCACTCCGAGCGGCCGGCCCGCACCGGACGGCCGCTCGGGCCGCTCAGGCACGCGGAGGGTGTGCGGAGGGCCGGGAGCGCCCGTACCAGTCGTGCACCACCGCGCTGTCCACCACGAGGTCCTGGACGGACGCCCGGCGCCGGCTGACCGGGATCCACAACAGGCCCAGCGGGAAGGCCAGGCAGAGCAGCGCCCGCAGCACGGCGGCGGCCGGTCCGAGCCGCGCCCCCGACCCGCGGGTCACCCGCAGGCCCATCAGATGGTCGCCGACGGTGCGCCCGGCCGTGCCCCAACTGCCCGCCAGGTAGACGAGCGCGACGGCGGAACCGAGGATCGCGCCACCCCCGAGGCCCAGGTCGGGAAAGCCGCCCGGCGGGCCGAGGAGCAGATGGCTGACCGCCGCCCAGCCGAGTTCGAAGGCCGCGACGACGGCGAGGACCACGAGGACGTCGACCGCCGTGGCGATCACACGCGAGACGATCCCGGCCGGCCGCCCCTGGACGACCGTCGGGTCATGGACACGCGCCACCGAGGTCATGGCGCCTCCGCTCCGCCGCCCGGGCCACCGGGCCGCTCCCCGGGCGGTGGCGCGGGTTCCGGCCCCGCCCCGTTGCCGTCCGGGCCGCCGCGGTGCAGCAGCCGTTCGGCGATCCGGTCCACGAACCGGTCGGCACGGGCGTTCTGCTCGCGGAACGTGTCCAGCGTCTCCGCCGTGATGCTGCCCCCGGTGTCCCGGACGATCCGCCCGACGTCCAGGTCCTCCAGGACCCGCTCGGCGTACGTCACCAGGTCCACCCGGGCGAGGACCGCGTCGACGTCGACCCGCCGGGCGACACGGTCCACGTCCAGCCGGTCGGCCACCGCGTCGAGGTCGACACGGTCGACGACGGCGTCCACGTCGACGCGATCGATCAGGGCGTCGACGTCGATGTGGCCGATGACGGCGTCCAGGTCGACGCGGGACAGGAGGGTGTCGACGTCGACCCGGGCCAGGACCGCGTCCAGATCGACGTGGGCGAGCACCGCGTCCAGATCGACGCGGGACAGGAGGTCGTCCAGGTCGATACGCCCGGCCACTCCGTCCACGTCCAGTCGGCCCGCCACCGCGTCCAGATCGACGCGGGACAGGAGGGTGTCGACGTCGACCCGGGCCAGGAGGGCGTCCAGATCGATCCGGGCGAGCACCGCGTCCAGGTCGAGCCGGGCCAGGACCGCGTCGAGGTCGATGCGCCGGGCGACCCGGTCGACGTCCAGCCGGTCGGTCACCGCGTCCAGGTCGATCTCGTCGACGACCGCCGCCGTGAGGGCCCTGACCACGGCCCGCGCCAGCGGCCGCGCCTCGTTGCGGGCGCGCTCCCGTTCCGCCGCTCCCCGCGCGCTCCAGTAGGCGACCCTGCGGTCCACCGCGTTCAGCACGGTCGGGGGCACGAGCAGCCGCGTAGTGGCGCGCGCCCAGTTTCCGGCCCGGTCGGCCGTGTCCGCGACGGCGGACGCGGAGCGCCGCTGGAGCTCGAGAGCGAGACCGAGCACGGCGTCGCCGAGCGGCCCCGGCCGACCCGGGCGCGGGTAGCGGGGGCGTGCGGCGGCCACGGTCTGCGAGGCGATGTCGGCGAGACCCACGACCAGTCGTGTGACACCGGTGACCAGGGGCCGGGCCAGGGCGTCCCCGCCCGTCCCACCCGCCGGGGACGAGAGGGGCGAGTCGCCCGCGGTGCCGCTCACACCGGCATCGGACCACACCGCACCCCCGGCCGCCCTCACCCGTCGAGGGTGATCTCCACACTCGTCCGGGCCCACTCGCACACCTTTCGGAATACCCCCTAGGGGTATAGCGTTGGCACCTGGTGAACCACACCGACACGGGGAGGCCGACGATGGAACACAGTGAGCACCGGCACCAGGAGAGCCACGCGAGCCATGGTCACCACGAGCACGAGCAGCAAGAGCGGCACGAGCACCACCAGCAGCACTCCCCCGGCGCGTCCTGGCGCACGGCCGCCCAGGCGACGCTGCACTGCCTGACGGGATGCGCCATCGGCGAGGTGCTGGGCATGGTCGTCGGCACGGCGGCCGGGCTGAGCAACGCGGGCACCGTCGTCGTCTCGATCGCCCTGGCCTTCGTCTTCGGCTACGCGCTGACCATGCGGGGCGTCCTGCGCGCCGGGCTCCCCGTGCGGCAGGCCCTGAAGGTGGCGCTGGCCGCGGACACGGTGTCGATCGCGGTGATGGAACTGATCGACAACACGGTGATGGTGGGGGTCCCGGGCGCCATGGACGCGGGTCTCCCGCAGGCGCTGTTCTGGATCTCGCTCGCGGTGTCCCTGGTCCTGGCCTTCGCGCTGACGACGCCGGTGAACCGGTGGATGATCGGCCGCGGCAAGGGGCACGCCGTGGTGCACGCCTACCACTGACGCGCGGCCCCGCGGTCACCTCACGTACGCCATGCGGTCCACCCACTGCGACAGGGTGAGCGACCCGGCCAGGGCCTTGCGGGCCGAGCCGCTGCGCCGGCACCGCTGCGGCGAGGGGTGGCGCGGCCGCCGCTCGGAGCCGTCGTCGGTCAGGGCCTCGCGCAGCGTGGACAGGTGGCCGGCCACGGCGGCGAGGCAGTCGTACTCGTCCCGGCACGCGGGGCACTCCGCCAGGTGCGGGACCACGGCGGCGGCCTCCTGCGGGGTCAGCAGCTTCAGGGCGTGTCCGGCCAGCAGGTCCCGGTACGCGCGGCAGTCCTCGAGGGAAGCGGACATGGGGGCGACTCCTCTCCGTGCTGCGACGCGAGGCGCGCTGTGACACGCCCGGAGGGGCTCCGAGGGGGGTCCGGCGATACCGGCCCGGACCAGTCCCCTGCGTCGTGCCTCCAGACTCGCCCAGGAACCCCCCTCGGCGCGTCGTCCCGGCGCAGTCAGTCCTGGGTACTGCGGCCGCAGTAGCCCGCGGGTTCCGTCGTCGTACTGACCAGTCCGCACTGGTACGCGACGACCACGAGCTGAGCCCGGTCGCGGGCGGCGAGCTTGGTCATGGCCCGGTTGACGTGCGTCTTCGCGGTCAAGGGGCTGACGAACAGACGTTCGGCGATCTCTTCGTTCGACTGGCCCAGGGCGACCAGCCGGGTCACGTCCCGTTCTCGGGGGGTCAGGCACTCCAGCCGCTCGTGCACCACGGTCGAGCAGGGCTCCGGCTGGGCCAGGAAGCGCGTGATCAACGCCCGGGTGGCGCCGGGCGACAGCAGCGCCTCACCGGCGGCGACCGTGCGGACGGCGTCGAGCAGCTCCTCGGGCCGCGCTCCCTTGCCGAGGAAGCCGCTCGCGCCCGCCCGCAGCGCCTGGGCGACGTACTCGTCGTTCTCGAACGTGGTCAGGATGAGCACCTTCACCGCCGCGAGCTCGTCGGACTCGCTGATCAGGCGGGTGGCGTCCAGTCCGTCCAGCTCCGGCATGCGGATGTCCATCAGGACCACGTCGGGCCGCTCGGCCGCGGCCAGTTCCACGGCCTCCCGGCCGTTCGACGCCTCCCCCACGGTCTCCATGTCGTCGGCGGAGTCGAACAGCATCCTGAAGGTGCCGCGCAGCAGCGCCTGGTCGTCGGCCAGCAGTACCCGGATCGTCACGCCCGTCTCTCCTCAAGCAGTCCGTCAGCCACCGGCTCCCCCGTCGCCGAGCCGGGTCGCAGCGGCAGTTCCGCGGTCACGGTGAAGCCGCCCTCGGGCCGCGCCCGCGCGGTGAGCCGTCCGCCCACGCTGGCCGCCCGCTCACGCATGCCGATCAGCCCGTGCCCGGTTCCCGCGCGGGGCTCGTGCGGCCCGGCACGCCCGTCGTCCTCGACGGTGATGGTCAGCCACTGCGGGCGGTAGTGCAGGAACAGCCGTGCGTGGTCGGCCGCCGCGTGCTTGCGCACATTGGTCAGGGCCTCCTGCACGATGCGGTACGCGGCCAGGTCCACCGCCGGCGCCAAGGGCTCCACCGCACCGTCGCGGGTGTGCCGTACGGCGAGCCCCGCCCGCTCGAAGGAGGCCAGCAGGGCGGGCACCTCGGCCAGACCGGGAATCGGGTCGCGCGGTGCCTCGGGATCGCCGGACTGACGCAACAGGCCCACGGTGACCCGCAGTTCGTCCAGGGCGGACCGGCTGGCCTCCTGGATGTCCGTCAGCGCGGCGAGTATCTGCCCGGGGCGCCGCTCCCCCAGGTGGACGGCGACACCGGCCTGCGCGTTGATCAGGGCGATGTGGTGGGCGACGACGTCGTGCAGCTCGCGCGCGATGCGCACCCGCTCGGCCGCCACCCGCTGCCTTGCCTCCTGCTCACGTGTCCGCTCGGCGTGCTCGGCCCGCTCCTCCACGGCCGCGACGTAGGCGCGGCGCGAGCGCACCCCGTCCCCCACCGCCGCCGGCAGGGCGGTCCAGGCCAGCAGGGCGGCGTTGTCCGGCTCGAGCCAGGAGTCCGGCGCGTGCAGGACGTCCGCCCCGACGAGCAGGGCGGCCGAGGCCGCGGCCATGGTCCAGGCGGTCCGCCGGTCCGTGCGGGCCGCGACCGTGTAGACGGACACGATGATGGGGCTGGTCACCAACGGGCTCTCGCGGAACCCGAGGAGCTGGAACCCGATGCCGCAGGCGACCGCGACGGCCGCCACGGCGAAGGGGTGCCTGCGGCGCCACAGCAGCGCGAAGCAGCCGAGCGCGGCGAGCAGCAGGGCGGGCCAGCGCAGCGAGAACCGGTGTTCGTGCGGGACTATGGACGCGGCCACGACCGACAGCACGAACAGTCCGGTCGCCCCCAGCGCGTTGCGCATCCCGCTCGTCAGCCGCCGCCCGTTCCCGCCACCGCTGATCGCCGCCATGGCACCACCGTAAGGACGCCGCCCGCGCCGCGCCGCGCGGCTGCCGCGTCCCTGCGCCCTTCGGGTGACGGGTCGTCGTCCCCGCCGTCACGGCCGGCGGACACGGGGCCGCAACGAGGGCGCAACGGGTGGATGGCGCCCCCCGCCGTGGTGGGCGCGGCCTTCGTAGGATCGATTCGTACACGGGGGCCGACGAAGCGAGTTCCCCCGAGGGGTTGGGGGGCTTCCATGCGGGCGACGCTTTCACGACGACCGTCACCACGACTTTCCCAGCGGCTTTTCCAGCGCCTTTTCCAGCGCCTTTTCCAGCGGCTTTCCCAGCGGCTTTCCCAGCGGCTCTCCCTGCGGCATGCAGGACGGCATGTCAGACGGCTGTCGCGGGGCGCCGCCGCGGTCGTCGCGGTCTGCGCCGCGCCGGCCGTGACGTCGGGGTGCACGGTCCCCGTCGACGCCGTCGCCGGTGTCTCCGTGACCGCCGACGGCCGGCTGCTCGGCGTCATGATGGTATGCGGGCACCGGATCGACGGCGCGACCCTCTACGTGGACAGTGACGACACCGACCGCGCGGTGACGGTCCGTTCGTGGACCGCCGATCGTCACCTCTCGGCCGGCCTGACCACCTGGCCCCTCGAATCCCCGTCCCCCGGCTGGCGGGCGACGAGGTGGCACAGCCCGCTCACCGCCCGGACCTCCTACGCGCTCTACGGCTGGACCAAGGACGACTCGTGGTCCTCGGGCGACGTCACGTTCACCCTGGCCGACCGGGACCGGCTCACCCCCGGACAGGTCCGCTACGACCGCGTCTCGGCCGACGGCGACGAGTCCGGGGTCACCGTCTCCCTGGCCGAGTTCAGGGAGACGGCCTGTCAGGACGGATAGCCGACGAACAGCCGACGGGCCGCCGAGAGGTGCCCGGCGGGCGGCCGCCCCTCGCACGGGCATGGCCGGACGCGGTTCCCCGCGCCTGCCCCTGCCCTTACACTGACACCCCAGCAGATGCCGGTTGACGTGCGAGAACGTGGCGGTCGAGCCGATCCGCCAGAGTGAGGAGCGACTCCTTGTTCTACTACCTGCTCAAGTACGTCCTGCTGGGCCCCCTGCTGAGACTGGTCTTCCGCCCCCGGATCGAGGGGCTGGAGAACGTGCCGGCGTCGGGGGCCGCGATCGTCGCCGGGAACCACCTGTCCTTCTCCGACCACTTCCTGATGCCGGCGATCCTCAAGCGGCGCATCACCTTCCTGGCCAAGGCGGAGTACTTCACCGGGCCGGGCGTCAAGGGGCGCCTCACCGCGTTCTTCTTCCGCAGCGCCGGGCAGATCCCGGTGGACCGGTCCGGCAAGGAGGCGGGGCAGGCCGCGATCCGCGAGGGGCTCGGCGTGCTCGCCAAGGACGAACTGCTGGGCATCTACCCGGAGGGGACCCGGTCCCACGACGGACGGCTCTACAAGGGCAAGGTCGGGGTCGCCGTGATGGCGCTGAAGGCCGGGGTGCCGGTGGTGCCCTGCGCGATGATCGGCACCTTCGAGGCGCAGCCGCCCGGCAAGGTCATCCCGAACATCCGACCCGTCGCCATCCGCTTCGGCAAGCCGCTGGACTTCTCCCGCTACGACGGCATGGAGAACGAGAAGGCCGTCCTGCGGGCCGTCACCGACGAGATCATGTACGCCATCCTCTCGCTGTCCGAGCAGGAGTACGTCGACCAGTACGCGGCCGTCGCCAAGGCGGAGCAGGCGGCGGAGAAGAAGAAGGAGCGCCGGTTCCCGAGAGCGCCGCTCAGCTGACCCCGGCCCGGACTCTGCCCTCGGCAGAAGATCTCCGTCGTGGGCGCCGCGGCTGTCTAGGGTCGCCCCATGAGACGTGCTGTGGTGATCGGGGCGAGTGGACAGATCGGCCGTCCCGTGGTGGACGCGCTGGCCGGGGACGGCTGGGAGGTGACGGCCGCGTCGCGGGGCGGCGGCCGGGACGGGTCGTGGGACGCGGGGGTGCGCGCGGTCCGGCTGGACCGCTCGGACGACGCGGCGCTGGCGGCCGTGGTGGGCGACGGCTGCGACCTGGTGGTCGACGTCGTCGCGTACGACGCCGGCCATGCCCGGCAGCTCACCGCCCTGGCGGGCCGGATCGGCTCGGCGGTGGTGGTCTCCAGCGTGAGCGTCTACGAGGACGGCGAGGGGCGGGGCTTCGACACCCAGGACGAGCCGGGGGGCTTCCCGGTCTATCCGGTGCCGGTGGCGGAGACCCAGCCGACGGTGGCACCGGGCGAGGCGACCTACAGCACCCGCAAGGCCGCCTTGGAGCGCGAACTCCTCACCGCCGGTGACACGTTGCCGACAACCCTGTTGCGGGCGGGGGCCGTGCACGGGCCGCACAGCCCGCTCCCGCGCGAACTGTACTTCGTGAAGCGGAACCTCGACGGGCGGCACGAGCGGGTGCTCGCCCACCGCGGGGAGAGCCGGTTCCATCCGTCGAGCGCCCTGAACATCGCCGAGCTGGTCCGGCTTGCGGCGGACCGGCCCGGGTCGCGGGTGCTCAACGCCGTCGACCCTGAGGCGCCGTCGGTGGCCCGCATCGGGGCGGCCGTCGACGCGGTCATGGGGGCGCGGACGCGGACCACGCTCGTGGACGGGCCGCCGCCCGGCGGCACCGTGGGCGCGAGCCCGTGGTCGGTGCCGCTGCCGCTCGTCTGCGACATGTCCGCCGCCGAGCGGGAACTGGGCTACCGGCCCGTGGTGTCGTACGAGGACAGCCTGCCGGCGACGGTCGAGTGGCTGACCGGCGTGCTGCGCGGCGGCCGGGACTGGCGGGAGTGCTTCCCGCTGATGGCCAGGGCCTTTCCCGACGCCTTCGCCTACGCGGCCGAGGACGCCTGGCGGGCGGGCGCATGACGAGGGGCGGCCGGAGAGCCCGGCCGCCCCTCGTCGCCGTACCCGAGCGGTTACGGCTTGGGCGTGGCGTGCGGCGCGCAGGTCACGTCGGAGGTGTCCAGCTTGCCGCCGACCAGGTAGGCGTCCACCCGGTCGTTGATGCACGGGTTGACCAGACCGGTCACACCGTGGGAGCCCGCGTCCTTCTCGGTGATCAGGCGGGAGCCCTTGAAGCGCTTGTGCAGCTCGACGGCACCCTGGTACGGGGTGGCCGCGTCACGCGTGGACTGCACGATCAGCACCGGCGGCAGGCCGCGGTGCGTCTTGACGTCGAGCGGGGTCTGCTGCTTCGCCGGCCAGGTGGCACAAGGCAGGTTCATCCAGGCGTTGGCCCAGGTCATGAACGGGTAGTCCTTGTTGAGCCGGGTGTTGTCCCGGTCCCACTTCTGCCAACTGGTGGGCCACTTGGCGTCGGCGCACTCGACCGCGGTGTAGACGGCGTTGCTGTTCTCCGAGGCGGCGTTGCCCGCGGTGTCCGACAGGTCAGGGGCGGCGGCGTCGACGAGCGCCTGGGTGTCCCCGGCGACGTACTTGCTGAAGACGCCGGCGACCGGCACCCACGAGGAGTCGTAGTACGGCGCGCTCTGGAAGAACGAGATCAGCTCGGCCGGGCCGACGACCCCGCCGATGGGGTTCTTCTTGGCGGTGGCGCGCAGTTCGAGCCACTTGGCCTGGACCGCGGCGCGGGTGGTGCCGAGGTGGAAGGCGGCGTCGTTCGCGGCGACCCAGTCCTCCCAGTCCTTCCAGCGGCCCTCGAACGCGATGTCCTGGCCCAGGTTGGCCTGGTACCAGATGTTCTCGCGCGCGGGGTCGACCACGCTGTCCACGACCATGCGGCGCAGGTGGCCCGGGAAGAGCGTGCCGTAGACGGCGCCGAGGTAGGTGCCGTAGGAGACGCCCAGGTAGTTGAGCTTCTTCTCGCCCAGCGCGGCCCTGATGACGTCGAGGTCGCGGGCGGTGTTGGGCGTCGTCATGTGCGGCAGCATCGCGCCGCTGCGCTCACCGCAGCCCTCGGCGTACTCGCGGGCCAGCTTGCGCTGCGCCTTCTTGTCCGCCTCGCTGTCCGGCACCGGGTCGGCCTTGGGCGCCTTGACGAACTCCTGCGGGTCGATGCAGGAGATGGGTGCCGAGTGGCCGACGCCGCGCGGGTCGAAGCCCACGAAGTCGTAGGCCTTCGCCACGTTCGCCCAGATGGCGTTCTTGGTCGTGACCCGGCGCGGGAAGCGCAGACCGGAGCCGCCGGGGCCGCCCGGGTTGTACACGAGGGCGCCCTGGCGCTCCTTCGCGGTCCCGGTGTTGCCGATGCGGTCCACGGCGAGCTTGATCTGCTTGCCGTACGGGTGTGCGTAGTCCATCGGGACGCTCACCCAGCCGCACTGGATGGGCTTCTCCAGCCCCCAGTCGGCGGGGCAGTCCTGCCAGTCGATACCGGCCTTGGCGGCGCGGGCGGCGGCGATCTCGGCACCCCGGGCCTCACGGTCACGGCCGTGGCGGCTGTCGGCGCTGGCCGCGGGAGCCGACACCGCACCGGCGATCAGAGTCGCGGTGACGAGCGCTCCGGCAGAACCGAGCGCCAGCAGACGGCTCTTGGGTCTGTTGTCCCTCAAGTGGGCCCCTCCCCCTACTACTTCGCTTCTGATGTCCGCCGGGGATCCTTCCGGCTGTGAGGTGCCTGAGAACAGGGGTCGTGGACCATCTTTACCAATCCGATAAACGGATGATCACGTCCGATGGGGCTCATTACTCCGATCGAGCGAGGTCAGCGCCCCATCCAGCAGCCGGCGCAGCGTCAGCGCGTCGGGGGCGACAGCGCTGACGAGCACCGCCGGCCCGGGCAGCGGCACCAGCGCGGCGCACTCCCCCAGCATCCCGGCGGCGACCGGCCGATCCGCGAACTCCGGCCGCACGACGACGAGCTGGCCCACCGAGCGGTGTCCCGCGAGCACGGCCGGACCGTCCCAGCCGCCCGGCGCACCGGGTCCGCAGGACAGCTGCTGGTCCAGCACGGTCCGGCCCGCGACGCGCACCGTGAGCCGGCTGACGAGCCGTCCGGACTGCTCCCCGGTCCGGCCCAGCACCTGTTCCTCGCGCAGCACCAGCCGTGCCCCGGCACCCACCTCCGCCCGGGTGGTGACGCGCAGGTCGCTGTTGCGGGCCGAGATCAACTGCTCGGGCAGCCAGCACAGTTCCGCCCCGTCGGCGACGTCGAGCCGTACGTCGTAACGGGCGTCGCCCTTGGCCTGGCCCGGCAGCGCGATGGTGGCTGCGGCCGAGCCGACGCGCAGCCGCGCGCACTCCTCCACCCGGGCGTCCAGCGCGAACCGGTCGCCGCCGAGCGGGCCGCTCATCGCCCCGACGACCATCACCCGGGCCTCGTCGCCGCTGCCCCGGGTGCGGCGCAGGGCCAGCGGGCCGTCGCCGTCCAGCACGGGCAGCGCCGTACCGCCGCGTCCGTCGGCACGGGCGACGATCCGCGCGTGTGCCGTGACGCCGGCTGTCATGCGGTCCACGCGGCCAGCCGCCCCCGGACCCACGCGGCGACGTCCGCGACCCCGCTGCCGCCGCGCAACGACTGCAGAACGACGGGGAGTTCGGCGCGCTGCGCCTTGGCGTCCGCGGCCATCCGGGCGAGGTCGGACCCGACGTACGGCGCGAGGTCGGTCTTGTTGACGACCAGCAGGTCGGCGGTGGTGACCCCGGGACCGCCCTTGCGCGGGATGTCGTCACCGCCGGCGACGTCGATCACGAAGATCTGCGCGTCCACGAGTCCCCTGGAGAAGGTGGCGGTGAGGTTGTCGCCACCGGACTCGACGAGGATCAGGTCCAGCGGCCCGACCGCGTCCTCCAGGTCCTCCACGGCCTCCAGGTTGGCGGAGATGTCGTCGCGGATCGCGGTGTGCGGGCAGGCGCCGGTCTCCACGGCCGTGATCCGCTCGGGCGGCAGCACGGCCTCCCGAAGCAGGAACTCGGCGTCCTCGCGGGTGTAGATGTCGTTGGTGACGACGGCCAGGGACAACTCGTCGCGCAGCGCCCGGCACAGCGCGGCGACGGTCGCGGTCTTCCCGGACCCGACGGGCCCACCGAGCCCGATCCGCAACGCCCGGCGCGAGCCGTCCGGACGGCGAGCGTCGGCACTGACGGCGGAGGGTCCGTGGTGAGCGTGGTCGAGATGCATGTGCGGCTCCGATCAGGGGGGTGGCCGGGTGGTGGCGGCCACGGGGTGGGGGCATAGG